>NZ_AUTL01000220.1:0-8817 GCF_000498015.1 Pseudoalteromonas sp. TAE79 | reverse complement strand
TAATGCCGATCAGTTAAGGTTAATTGATCGGTTGACCGATCTAAATGATCGTGAATAATCCGTAATTAGTTTCGCTAATTACGGTTTTTTTATGGATATTCAAACAGCTCTTTCAACCACCTTCTCATCTGCTGATGAATTTACAACGCTTGATAACTTATCTGGCATCTTAGATCCCGAATTACTTAACCAAGCTTTTGAAAAATCGGGTGTCGCCACCGTTCGTAAACGTCGCCTACCACTCGATGCTGTCGTTTGGTCTGTGATTGGTATGAGTTTATTTCGTCATGAATCTGTTTGGGATATAGCCTCTAAAATGGACATCGCCTTACCAGGTAAAGGGAAACTAGTTGCCCCTAGTGCCATGGTTCAAGCGAGACAACGCTTAGGTGAAGATGCTGTCGAGCAGGTCTTCAAGATGATGGCGTCACGGCATTATAATCATGCCCACTTCGATACATTTTGTGGCTTAAATCTATTAGCAGTTGATGGCGTTGTTTTTCGTACACATGATACGCCAGAGAATAAAGACGTATTTGGGTGTGGCTCAACCCAGTATGGTGAAAATACCTATCCGCAAATTCGGATGGTATGCCACATGGAGCTAACGAGCCATCAACTCATTAATTGTACTTTTAACGGGCAACATCAAGGAGAAATGACACTCGCTGAAGAGCTCATTGAAGGTACACCGGATAACTCATTAACCTTATTTGATCGCGGTTATTATTCATTAGGGCTTTTGCATCGTTGGCACCAAGCAGGGACTGAAAGGCACTGGATGATACCTGTCAGAAAAGGCTTAACCGTTGATACCATAAAGAAAATGAGTAAAAATGACCAGTTAGTGCGTCTTAAAACATCGCCACAAGCGCGAAAAAAGTTTACTGACTTGCCAGAGTTTATAGAAGCTCGGCTGCTTACTTACACGCATAATAATAAGCAGTATCAGATTCTTACATCAATGCTTGATGTAATGCGTTACCCATCAAAAGAAATCGCTGATTTGTACATGCATCGCTGGGAAATAGAAATAGGATATCGAGAAATAAAACAAACAATGTTGCACTCAAACTATATCCTACGCTCAAAAAGGCCGGATATGATAAGGCAAGAATTGTGGGGGTTACTAATTGCCTACAATATTATAAGAATAGCCATGCGTGAGGCAGCAGAGTTACTGGAAGTATGGCCAAATCAACTGAGTTTTTCTCATTGTTCAAGACATATCAATGTATTTCTGTTAACTATCCCACTGACAAGTCCGGGAAATTTACCAAAACGCTATGAGCATTTATTAGAAACGCTGACGCTATTTCAGTTACCAACAAGGCATCATGAGCGCAGCTTTCCACGATGTGTGAAAAAGAAACCATCTAAATATCCCTATAAAAAAAAGCCAGTCAGTGTTAACTGACTGACATTAGCCTTAAGGCGCTTTTTTATTTAACTATATTGCTTATATAAATTATATTTTTCTTTTGTGTGTTCAGAAAAGTAGTCTGTGTATAATCATTTTTTAGTAAAATTAAGTAACTATATTTCAATTATTTAACTAATATATATAATAAAGCTGCTAAAACACTCCCTATTATTGGACCAACTACCGGGATCCATGAGTAACCCCAGTTACTATCAATTTTACCTTTTATTGGTAATAAAGAATGTACAATTCGCGGGCCTAAATCTCGAGCTGGATTTATTGCATATCCAGTAGTCCCACCCAGAGAAAGTCCAATACCCCAAACAACAAAAGCAACAGGTATAGCGCCTATTGAACCTAAGCCTATTTTTACGCCAGAGCCATCGTCAATTTCAGCTGAAGAGAAGTAAAAAACACAAATTAATAAAACGAAGGTCCCTATTATTTCACTAAGTATATTTCTAAACGTATTTGGTATAGCTGGAGATGTACAGAAAACAGCTCGTTTTAAGGTGGGATCGTCAGTGGCATCGAAATGATCTTTATAAACTGCATAAACTAACGAAGCGCCAACCATCGCGCCAATAAATTCCGCTAAAATATAACTTGGAACTTCGGACCATGGAAATGATCCAGCTACGGCTAAGCCTATTGTTACTGCAGGGTTAAGGTGTGCTCCACTATAGGGACCGGCAACAACCACGCCGATAAAAACACCAAGTCCCCAAGCAGTGGTAATCGTCATCCAACCNCCGCCGCCATGGCCTAGTGTTTTCTTTAGTATGTCATTGGCTACAACCCCGCCCCCAATTAAAATAAGCAGTGCAGTTCCTAGTATTTCAGCTAAGAAAGGTGACATTTTAATATTCCTTATTAATTATAAACATAAAACCACCCTCAATAATGATATCTATTGCATAAGTATAAACCATGAATATTTTGAAACTTTTTTACAGCTGAAAATTACCATAAGATAAGTATCAACTTATTTATTTTTACGCTTGGAGTATTTAGTGGTATCATAAAAATAGTCTCCACTAATAAACCTTAATAGATATGTTGCTATGGTTTTATAGTTAAGCGGCTTATTATTCGCTTTGTACTTTTTTTACCGCATTACACCATCCGGCATATAATTCATCACGTTTTGATTTAGTCATGTTAGGAACAAATCGTTTATCGCAATTCCAGTTAGTCGCTAATGATTCAAGTGATGGGAATACACCCGCTTTTAAACCTGCTAAGTAAGCTACACCCAAAGCAGTAGTTTCACTTATGGTCGAACGGTCAACTTCGGCTCCTAAAACATCTGACAAAAATTGCATAAGCCAGCCATTTATTACCATACCGCCATCAACTCTTAGTACCTGTGGTCTTACGCCATCAGCTTCCATTGACTTTTGAAGGTCTTTAGTTTGAAAACAAACTGACTGTAATCCAGCTGTTACGATCTCTTTTATACCCGTATCTCGGGTTAAGCCAAAAATTGCACCTCGCGCATTAGAATCCCAATAAGGAGCACCTAATCCTGTAAAAGCGGGTACCATATATATACCGTGATCTAGCGAGGTATTGCATGCAAGTGACTCTGTTTCTTCAGCTTTTTGGATTAATTGTAGACCGTCTCTAAGCCATTGAATTGCAGCACCTGCAATAAAAATACTCCCCTCTAGCGCATAAGTTGGTTTCCCATTTAATCTATAAGCTACTGTACTGAGAAGTCTATTTTCAGATTCAAGTACTTTATCGCCAGTGTTAACCATCATAAAGCATCCTGTACCATAGGTACTTTTAGCCATTCCTGGTTGAAAACAAGTTTGCCCAAATAACGCTGCCTGTTGGTCTCCTGCCATTGCAAGAATAGGTACTTCGTAACCTAAATAGCGTTCATCTGTTACGCCAAAATCATCTGATGAATCCATTACTTCTGGTAACATCTCTATTGGCACATTCAGAAGTTCAAGTAATTCCGCGTCCCATTCTTGGGTATGAATATTAAAGAGCATAGTTCGCGAAGCATTCGTTGCGTCTGTGCGGTGCTCTTTTCCACCTGTCAATTTCCACAATAAATAAGTGTCGACAGTACCGAAGATTAAATCGCCTTTTTCTGCTTTTTCTCTAGCATCGGGACAATTTTCTAAAATCCAATTTATTTTAGTTGCAGAAAAATATGGGTCTATTAAAAGGCCGGTTTTTTTTCTAATTAACTCTTCTTTTTCTGCGGCCCTTAAATCATTACATAACTCTGACGTACGTCTATCTTGCCATACAATCGCATTATAAACGGGTTCACCAGTAATTTTATCCCATACTATTGTCGTTTCACGTTGGTTAGTAATACCAATGGCAATAACCTTATCGTGTTGAGGGTCTAGGTGTTTCATTACAGCTGTCATTGTTTGCTGCACAGAAGCCCAAATATCTTCTGGTTTATGTTCTACATAACCATCTTTTGGAAAGTGCTGGTCAAATTCTTGTTGTTCTAGGTATGCAATATTACCATTTAAATCAAATAGCACACTTCTAGAACTAGTCGTACCTTGATCAATTGAAAGGATATAGTTATTCATTATTTTTTCACTTTTACTTTCGGTTATTTTCGTTTTTGTACTATTACATGGATTAATTGCTACATACAACAAAAATACAACTTTAATATATAATTATTTATATGTGATTTTCATTTGTTAGCTCTTAACCTATAATTTACTATTAACTAAATTTAAAATGCGAAAAAAATGACTCAAGACCAAAGACACGAATCCATACTAAAATTATTAAAAGAAAGAGATTCAATTTCTATTGAAGTACTAGTAAGTCATTATGAAGTTACACCACAAACAATAAGACGAGATCTGGCTTATCTTGCTAATTTAAATAAATTGAGACGTCATCATGGCGGCGCTAGTGCCATTTCAAGCATTCAGAATACAGCATATCAAACTAGAAAAATCATGGACTTAGAAGCTAAACAAAAAATAGCACAGCATGTAGTTAGTATGATACCTAATGGCTCTTCCTTATTTATAAACATAGGCACTACAACAGAAACAATCGCGAAAGCACTTCTTGGTCATGAAAATTTGAAAGTTGTAACTAATAATCTTAATGTTGCAGCTATATTAGGTGTTAAGAAAGATTTTTCTGTACTTATCGCAGGTGGAGAAGTTAGGCACAGAGATGGCGGGATTATTGGTGAGACCACAGAGGATTTTATTAAACAATTTCGTATGGATTTTGGCATTATAGGTATTAGTGGCATAGAAGAAAATGGTGCGTTACTTGATTTTGACTATCGTGAGGTGCGCGTAGCCCAGGCAATCATTGAAAATTCACGTAAAGTTTTACTTGCTGCAGATCACTCTAAATTCGGTCGGTATGCGATGGTAAAATTAGGTAATATCTCGCAGGCAGATAACTTTATTACCGATGCTCAGCCACCCGAAAGTATACTTACTTTACTCAATGAGCACGATGTCGAACTGCATATAGCTCAGTAAAAGCTTAACATAACAGTTAAATAGATTTTCCCTCATCATGGGGAAATCATGAGCTTTCCATTTTAGCTACAGCATGATCGAATAGGCTTCTGATAAGCAGAAGTCCCATACAATTAATTTTTGATGAACATTTTTCAATAATATCCGACGAACAACTGCAATCTAGAGTCGAATATAATCTTCATGCTATCTTATTCACTCTCGTTGTAGGTGTGTTCTGCACCGAAGATGGATGAAAAGCATTGAATACGTTGCTCATAATGAGATTGATTTGCTTGAAAAATATGTCTTATTTGAAAGTAGTCTTCCAGTTCACAACACTATAGATGGTACTATTCACCTATATCATCTGAAAAGTCATACCTATTGTATTAAATTAGTGATCTATTATAGCGCTGAGGAAATAGCGCGATAACAAAGCAAAATTATGACATAGAGTTGTTATCTCCAATTACTCTCTGCATTTTCCTGTATTGCTCTCCCTCCTGCCCCTATGCTGCCAGCTATTAATAATTTTTAACGTAGAGAGTTATTTAAGAAGATAAAATGATCATGCTTTTAATAGGATAGATATTACAACAAAACTTTATACGTTGGACACAGGCTGCACATATAGCAACAAACGTTGGCGTTATAGCCATAGATGGTAAAACTATTTGTGGCTTTAATGATAAGAAACCAAAGAGACATACAATCGATATAACAAGCGCTTTTCAGCCGGCAATAGCTGTTGTATCAAGAAAAATAAAGATAGCTAACAATATACCTCCAACTGGCCCAGCCTTGCTTGATTTATCGGATATCAAAACGCCGTAGTAACTATTGATTTAATGGGGTGTCAAAAAACTATAGCGGAAAAAATTAAACTCCTAAGTTTTTTATTGCTTTACGGTGGGTTTGATATAGCTAGACTAATTTTCATTTATGTACTTTAATGTTTGCAAATGTTCGTTATTAAATGTTATTTTTAATAAAAAGAAAACCGAAGTAAATAATAACTTCGTACTGTTATAGCTATTCAGAGTCTTAAAATACAATAGTTATCTGCAGTAGCTTGGTCATCCTTATTAGTCAGATCAATTAATTTTTGATTTCGTTTGAAGGCTTACTTGTATCAAGTACTTAAATGTTGGGTAACAAATCTTGAGTTAAATAATAAAAATATCGAAAGTATTTTTATTATTACTCGTATACTTACTTACCTGCATGCCTAGTATAAGTTTTGATAGCACGATAAATACCGTTTAGGACATTAATACTTTAAATTTAATTGAGCTGGTCTAAATAGCTTGATATTAAAATAGGTAATTCAACAAATGAGTCAACTTAGAGACAACAATATTAAAAAACTTCCCCAAGATATTTATGATGTTTTGATTATTGGAGGGGGTATTAACGGTGCTGTATCTGCTGCCGCTTTAGCCGCTAAGGGCGCTAGAGTTGCCTTGATAGACAAAGGTGATTTTGCCGGTTTCACTAGTTCAAACTCATCAAATTTAGCTTGGGGTGGCATAAAATATTTAGAAAGTCATGAATATAATTTGGTTAATAAACTTTGTAAAAGTAGAAACCATTTAATGCGTAGCTATCCTTCTACTGTTAAAGAAATTCGCTTTTTTACAAGTATCCAAAAAGGCTTTAGATTTCCGGCATTCTTTGTTTATTTAGGTACTATTCTCTATTGGTTTATGGGACGTTTTTTTACTAAATCTCCTAGATACCTCAATGCAAAAAAAATAAAATCATCAGAGCCAGTCATTAACACAAAAAATGTAGAGGCTGGATTTGAATATTCAGACAGCTTTTTATTGGATAACGATGCTCGTTTTGTTTTCAATTTTATTCGCTCTAGTATGAGCCATGGGTGTATTGCCGCTAACTACGTAAGTTCGCAGGGCTCTACTCGCTCTAATGATATTTGGACTACAAATGCAGTAGACGAGATGTCTAAAGAGAAGTTTACTATCCGCTCTAAAGTTATTATTAACGCAGCAGGCCCATTTGTTGATCCTATTAACAATACAAATAGTCAAACCACAGCACATCACCATGTATTTTCAAAAGGTATTCACCTTATTGTTGATAAGGTAACTAACAGTAATAAAGTACTGACGTTTTTTGCAGATGATGGTCGGTTGTTTTTTGTGATCCCCATGGGCCCAAAAACGTGTATTGGTACAACCGATACACAAGTTCATAGTCCGCACTCACAAGTGACTGATGAGGATCGAAACTTTGTGCTTGATAATGCTAACAAATTATTAGAGTTAGAAAAGCCAATTACAAAAAGTGATATTATAGCCGAGCGCTGTGGAGTTAGACCATTAGCAATTAAAAAAGACGGTAATGGTAAGGCTGACTGGGTGCAATTATCACGCAAGCACGCTATAGATACAAATAGTGATCAAAAATATCTTTCTATCTTTGGCGGAAAACTAACAGATTGTATTAATGTAGGCGATGAAGTGGCTGATTTAGTCACTGGATTAGGTATTAAGTTACCTTATGAAGATTACAAATGGTACGGTGAACCTGACGACACCGTTAAAAATGAGTTCATGCATCGTGCAAAATTAATGAATTTGGATGGTTTAACACCTAAAACATCTACAGAGGTACTTAGTAAGCGGTTTTGGAGACGTTACGGCAGAAATGCGATTAACATGCTAGAAAAAATTCGTGAAGCACCTGAAAAAGGCGAACTCCTTATTAAGAATTCGGAGTACTTACGTGTGGAAATTGAACACGCTGCTGAGCGGGAAATGATAACTAAACTCAGTGATTTTTTACGTCGACGTTCTAAAATTTCACTGGTTGTAAGAAAAGAAGATATTCTTTCAGATCCTGGTTTACATGAAGTCTGCCAAATTCTATTTGGTAAGGATAATGCTGAAAATAAACTTCAGGAGTACATTGAAGAGATATCTAAATAACCATTTACATCTATTCTTACGACTTTAAAAGCTTGGGTTAAATGTTATAGAAGAAGTCTGTTAACACGATTAAAATTAATTATGTTAACTGACTTCTTATAGCAACTAATAAAACTATATTTTATTTTTAAAAATTAATAACATTTTTAACTTTTTATCAAACGCTTCAGCTAGCCTTTCTGTTTCACTAAAAACTATATTCCAATATTTAATACGCGTGTCTGCATCAAGATCGGTAAAATCATTTCTATCTGGAATTTTTCCGTAGGGTAAGCTTGCTACAAATTCTTTTGATGGGGTGATCATCACTACATTGTCGTAATTAAGTGGTGACACTTTACGTTTTAAATTTTTATCGAACCACCCTGCTTTTGGATCGCTATTAAAATGCGGATATAAAATTAAGCCTGGGTTATTAATTTTTAAATCAAAGTGGTAATCGATAATTCCGCCGTCGCGATATATTCCTTGCGGCGAGCCTGCAATATTTTTTATGCCTTGCATAACAAGTGGTATTGAACCCGATGCAAGTAATGCATCTTTTAAATTATTTTGAGTAAGCGCTATGTTTTGCGTTTTAAAATTGTAGCTGTCGGTAATTGATAAGTCACTTGTTGCTGGGCCAAATATAAAACGCTCATACTGTGAGCCTAATAATTTTCGGTTAACGCGGTTTAGCATATAACTTTTTGATAAACCCATTAACTGTATTAATTTATTTTCGCTGGCAATAAAGCCATTCGATTTTGCTACTATAAAGTGCGCTTTAAATATTGGGTTATTTATAATTTCGGTGACGCCGTTATCGCCAAAAACATCTTCAAGTAATGCGCGCGCTTTTATTGTTATTTCATTTGGTGTTGGTTTATTACTAGGGCGTGTTGATCTTTGTGGTATGAAAAACAAACAGCATGAAGATAAGGTATAATTGAATTCGCCAGAAAACTTTACACCGAACCTA
>NZ_AUTL01000219.1:0-106904 GCF_000498015.1 Pseudoalteromonas sp. TAE79 | reverse complement strand
TAGCGTTAAAGTTGAGGCACCTTGCGCAAAGAAAATGGTAGCACTACGTGCTTGTCATTGATTCTTTGCACCTAATTTGCTTGGTGACAATAGCGTTTTGGACCCACCTGACTCCATGCCGAACTCAGTAGTGAAACGAAACAGCGCCGATGATAGTGTAGCATTTGCTATGTGAAAGTAGGACATTACCAGGCTTCAAATTGTAGAAAGCCCGGATCTAACGATTCGGGCTTTTTTACGTCTGCAAAAAAGTGAAATATGAGTAACTAACATTACGCACTCGATTTCTCTCCAATTTATCTAAATGTACAAGTCGAACTGAATAGTTCATTACTTCAGTACTAAAGTTTATAACCAAATCTAAAGACTATTTAAAATAGTCCGTAAGCTTGAGTTTCTTCACTTTCAGATTCTTCTAGTTGTGTTGGTTTAAATATTACGCTTGGATCAATTAATACACTGTGCTTTTGTGAAAGCTTGATTAATCCTCGCATCATATTTTTAGTTTGTGGGTCTAGATCAAAACCAACCTCAGTGAGCTTATCTAGTGGTTTAATGTCTTCTTTTTTATAGTCGATATTATCTTCGACTTTATCTACCAATAACCCTACGTGTGGGTTTAAGCCGTCTTTAGTGGTAAAAACAATAATAGGTTTATAGTCTAAGGTTATTTGCTCTTTAGCTGATTCGAATAAACGCTCTAACTGAATTAGGTTACTACGCTTAATTTTTTCGAGCAGAGCTGATACTTGTTTATAATCGCTTTGATTATGAGCTGATATAGCTTCTTTTACCGTTTCTAGCAATGATTGGAAAGGTTCGTTAAGTCGAGACATTGTTAGTTTTAAGTCTTCATTATCGGTGTTGAACTCTTTGTAAAACCGAACAAAATCTTGTAGTTCTGCATCATTATTTGAAATAGAAGCCGAGCTATTTAGCAAGTTACTTTGAAGGGTATTGAACCAGTTTAATAGTTTTTCTTGCCATGTTCTTAGTTGTTTTAGTACATGCGCATTACTTTGTTCGGTTGAGATATTATTTAAAATAATACCTAAATCAAACACAGGCGTTGGTATATCCATATAATCTTTAACACCAATAAAGCTTTTATTATTGTTGGGTAAAGTTGTTAGATTATTGTCAAAGCGCTCTGTTAATAAAATATCGAGTATTTTAAGTGAAATTGTTTTACAGCCCACTTTAAAGTTTATTAATTCCATGCCTTTATCTTAATTTACCTATTAATACTTTAAGGATAGAACAAATTAAATAAATAGCTTAAAGATGGATAAGATTTAATAGAGATAGGTAACTAGGAGTTATTAGATGGCACTAGTGAGGTTTTTTATGGCACGTTTAAATTGATTCTCAAGCTGCTTTTTTCCTAATAAACCTAAGTGTTGAATCACTTTTTCATTACATTCATTTTGCAGCACTAACTTTATTAAAAGTTGTTTATCAGACTCTGTTAATTGAGACATACAAGAAGGAGACTGATTCACTACCTGCCAGAGAGTCGCAGAGATATTAAATTGAGTGAAGTTACTGTTTACGAGCAAGGCTAATCGTTCGCGAGTCTCGGGGCTTACTAACTCATCGCTAAATCCTTCAATTAAAATACTTACAAGTTGCCAATCTAGTGTTTTAAAATGTGTTAAAAGAGCATAAAAAAAATCGTTTTTAAACTGCTTTTTTAGAGGTTGGATAATTGCATCTTTGTTGCTTAAGCATTTAACCACAAGCACTGAATGTTCAGCTGTGCTTTTATCGCGTTGATAACCCAGTTTTACGGTATCAAACCCTTGTTTTTGCCAAAAGTTAAGTAGCTGCGCTGTTGCGCCAAAGCTTGCACCAAACCAACTACATTGGCTTTTTACTTGCGACTCGCAATAGCTAAGTAGCTTTTTACCAAAACCCATATTGTGAGAACTCGGATCAATCGCTATTCGTACAACGCGAGCGCTCAACTGTGTTAAGTAGTCATTACTAAAACTAAGTTGTGAGAGGGTTTGAGCCATTAAATGACCCTGTGGGCGGCGCTCTCCGCTTATAACCTGTAGGGCAAGTTCTTCACTTAAACCACCTTCTATTGCGATTAAACATACACCAACTAATTGATTGTTAATTTTGCTGATGAATATTCGTTGCGATGGTGCGTCTAGTAGTTGGCGTAAATCGTTTACACTACTTTGATAGTGAGCCAATGCAAGCAGGGCAATAACTTGTTGCAGTAAAGGCTCATTGTTTACAAGGGATTGCTGAGTTATTTCGCTATGAACTGGCTGCTCTAATTGCTCACTACTTAACTCTTTATATTGTGCACCGAGTGCAAGCAAGGTGCGAATGTGCTTCTCGAGGGGATCGTGTTTAGCAAAACGCAGTGGCTCATCAAGCGTTACAACTTTAGAGGCTTTATAGTGCGCTTTTATATAGTTACTAAAGCGAATGGTATAACCCCTACCATTGCCCTCATACCCAACCAGTGTACTTGCAAAGACTATACGAGGGTAATGAGCTAGCATTTTTAGCAATAACGGTACAGGGATCGCGGCAGCTTCATCAATGAGTAATAAATCGCACTCAGGTAATGCATTTAATAACGCGTCAGGTGCAACGTAGTGCAAGTTGGCGAGCTGTTTATGTTCAGCGTTGTATTGCAGGTCTAACTCGTTGGCTAAATGTTTAAAGCTACTATGGGTCGCTTTAAACTGAGTGCTGCAAATAATTACTTTTTTATCAGCTAATTTTGCGGCTGCTAAGCCAAGTGCTGCCGACTTGCCTCTACCTCTATCAGCATTAATGAGTAAAGGCCTGTTGGCACGACCATTAGCTACTTTTACTATTTGTTCAACGCAGTTTTGCTGTGGTACATAATCAATTTTATTATGCGTAACAGAGCTGACGAGATTACTAATACAGCCATTTTTTTCACTAAAATGAAAAGCGGGTAATTGCTTAATAATAGCCGCGAAACGTTGATTAAATAAACTGTAGTCAATACTCTGACCGTGTGATTGCACTGTACTTAATGAGGGGTCTTGCCAAGAGGCTAAATCATTTAATTCGGGCAGTAATAAAAACAGTATACCGCCTGCTTTAACGGTGCCGGTAAGTGCTGCAAGTTTATCAGGGTGTAAACCACTAAAACCATCGTAAACAGCATGAGCAAATTCTTGCCCTAAAATTTGGTGAGTGCGAGTAGGCCAGTACGAATTTTTAATCGCGCACTGCTTTGATACAACAAGTGTATTGTTTTCATCTATTAATGAGTTAAGTAGTTCATAACACCAAGCAGGGCTGCCCGTAATCAACACTAGCTGACGATGATACGCGCCAGCTAGTTGTTGTTCTAACTCATTTAGGTGAGCTTTATACAGCTTGTAATCGTGCATAGGCCGTTACTAACCATTTACTGCCAAGGTCGTCAAAGTTAACTTGTACGCGAGATTGCGCGCCACTGCCTTCGTAATTAAGTACGGTACCAACACCAAACTTAGCATGCAAAACTCGTTGCCCTAAGTTAAAGCCACTGTCTTCAAATGCGGCATGGCTAACTGATGCGCTAAAACGCCCGGCGGCAGGCGGGCGAGAAACCTGTGTTTTAATACGAATTTCTTCAACGCAGTCCTCAGGTATTTCGCGTAAAAAGCGTGATGGGCTATGGTATTTTTCTTGCCCGTATAAACGGCGACTCTCAGCATGGCTAATGTATAACTTATCCATTGCTCGTGTCATGCCTACATAACAAAGGCGGCGCTCTTCTTCCAAACGACCAGACTCTTCGTTACTTTGCTGAGAAGGGAACATGCCTTCTTCTACGCCCACCATAAACACTAACGGAAACTCTAAGCCTTTAGCTGAGTGAAGTGTCATCATTTGAACGGCGTCTTCGTGCTCTTCTGCTTGTCCTTCACCTGACTCAAGTGATGTATGTGCTAAAAAGCCTTGTAAAGGCGAGCTGTATTCTTCGTCTTCAGGAAGTTCGTACTGGTCACATGCGCTAATTAGCTCTTCTAAGTTTTCTACGCGAGCACGGCCTTTTTCACCTTTTTCAGCTTGGTACATTGCCATCAAGCCTGAGGTTTGAATTGTGTACTTGGCTTGCTCATGCAAAGTTAGATCGCTAATTTTATCTTCTATTTGTTCGACTAGTTCTACAAACTTACTTACGGCACCAGAAGCACGACCAGATAAATGCTGTTGTTCTACAATTGCTTTTGCGGCATACCAAAGCGGTAACGATTCTGCTCGTGCACAATCTCGTATATGGCTCAGTGTTTTATCACCAATACCGCGTGCTGGCGTATTAATTACACGCTCAAACGCGGCATCGTCTTGACGATTACCTACTAGGCGTAAATACGAAAGCGCATCTTTAATTTCTTGTCGTTCGAAGAATCGCATACCACCATAAATACGGTATTTTAAGCCTTCTTGCAGCATGGCCTCCTCAAGTACACGAGATTGCGCGTTACTACGGTATAAAATTGCGGCATCTTGTAGGGCATTACCTGCATTTAACCAGCTTCGTAGTTTGCTACTTACAAAGCGTGCTTCGTCTAACTCATTAAATGCTGCATAAATAGAGATTGGCTCGCCATCGTTACCGTCGGTCCACAAGCTTTTACCCATACGTTCTGAGTTATTTTGAATTAATGCGTTGGACGCTTTCAAAATAGTCGCGGTTGAACGGTAGTTTTGTTCAAGACGAATGGTTTCAGCGCTAAAGTCAGTTAAAAAACGTTTAATGTTTTCGATTTTAGCACCACGCCAACCATAAATGCTTTGGTCATCGTCGCCTACAATCATAATGCTGTTAGTATCGCCAGCAAGTAACTTTAACCAAGCATATTGAATGGTATTTGTATCTTGGAACTCGTCTACGAGCATATGTGCAAAGCGTTGCTGATAATGACGCAGTAACGTAGGGTTATTTTTTAACACTTCGTAGCTGCGTAGTAATATTTCAGCAAAATCAACTAGGCCCGCTCTATCACAGGCCTCTTGATAGGCGGCATAAACACGCAGCATCATTTGCTCGTTAATATCGTAGGCTTGAATATCTTTAGGGCGAAGTGCTTCATCTTTTTTAGCGCTAATGTACCAGCCAAATTGTTTAGCAGGCCATTTTTTATCATCGATATTCATCGATTTTAATAAACGTTTGATCATACGTAGCTGATCGTCTGAGTCTAAGATTTGAAATGCTTCGGGTAATTTTGCTTCACGGTGGTGCGCGCGTAAAATACGGTGCGATAAACCATGGAAAGTACCAATCCACATACCACCAACCGGCGCTTTTAGCGTCTCTTCAACGCGAGTACGCATTTCTTTAGCTGCTTTATTAGTAAAGGTAACCGCAAAAATACTATACGCTGAGGCTTGCTCAACTTGCATTAGCCAAGCAATACGATGAACTAACACTCGTGTTTTACCAGACCCAGCACCTGCTAATACCAGCATGTTTTGTAGTGGGGCTGCAACGGCATCGCGTTGTTTGTCATTTAAGCCATCGAGTAATTGTGAAACGTCCATCGTTACGCCTTTTTAATCAATATTGTGGCCAGTATAACAGGTGTTTTTGTTAGGCTAAATAAAATACTGTTTTTATAAACAGCTATTTATAAAATAGTGTTCAAAACGAGTAACTTGCTAATTAATTGAGCGAATAGAAAAGTGCAAACACATAACAAAAATTGCTAATTTGACCTAAAGTTAGCAATTTTTACTAACTCTCTAAATCTAGACTAATTTAACTATTTGATTTGTAAGCTTTAATAAATTGGCATAGAGTGTGTAAGTAAATAATTATAAAATCAAATAAATACAGAGGTTAGTATGGCAGATCAAGGTTCTGGCGGTAACGTAATCGCAGCATTATGTAATATATTTTTTCCTGGTTTAGGGCAGTTAGTGCAAGGGCGTATTTTAGCGGCTATATTTTTTGCACTCGCTATTATAATAAGTTACGCACTAATTTATGTGCTTGTAGGCTTTGTACTTGTGCCTATTATTTACTTATGGTCGATTATTGACGCAGCGCGTTATAGATCGCGAAGTTAACGGTTTTCAAGTTGAGTAAAATAGCGCCCATGTGGCGCTATTTTACTTTATATGTCCTGTGGTTTACGGGCGTTTACGTATATAATTACGCAATTAAAGATTTACAGGCAAACCCTATGGAATATCAATTTATTCGCGACCCTATTAGTGGGCTACGTATTAAAATAAGCAGTGAACACGCTATTATTGGTCGCTGGCTAAACGAAGAAATAGGCAAAGACAAAGTAGCCATGGTGCAAGCGCTTATTGCATCGGTGAGTTCAAGCTATGAGCCGCTAACGCTAAAAGGCCAAGAAATAGATTTAATATTAACGAAAGACGAAGCATTATTTGAAGCCCATGCGCTTCATCAAGACAGCGAAGACCTAATAGCGTATCAAGATGACGATTTAGCGCTTGAAGAAAATGGTTTAAGTAGTGGTTGTGGCTTTGAAGATTTCATTGATTTAATTGATTCATGGCATGAGTTTACGACGTCACGATAAACATAACTAGCACACTAATAAAAATATACAGCAATGCACAATCAGCATTTTATCTGTATTATTACACCAACGAACATTACGCCAATCAAAACGACAGGAACTGATATGTCTGCCAATTTAAACAAGCTAGTAGTGATGCTAGAAATGCAAAACGCCATGAATACTAAAGTACATGAGCAATGGTTTACTCAAGGGTTTGAATGGTACCGCGCTATTTGGGTTGAGTGTGCTGAAATGTTGGATCATCATGGTTGGAAATGGTGGAAAAAACAAACACCAGATACTGAACAAGTTATTTTAGAGTTGGTTGATATTTTTCATTTTGGTCTATCGCTTAGAATTGACGGTGAAATTAGCTACGAAGACTTAGCAAAGCAACTTGAAACTGAGCTTAGCAATGCTCAACAAGCTGATGACTTTAAACAAACACTAGAGATATTGGCGGCGTCTGCTGTTGCTGATAAAACGTTTAATGCAGGTGCCTTTGCCGGCTGTATGGCGCAAATAGGTATGAATATTGACGATTTATACCGAGGTTATGTGGGTAAAAACACCTTAAACTTCTTCCGTCAAGATCATGGCTATAAAGATGGCAGTTACATAAAAGTGTGGGGCGGCCAAGAAGATAACGAGCATTTAGTAGACGTTGTTAAAAGCCTTGATACCGAACATGCAGATTTTGCAAAATTAGTATATCAAGGGCTAGAAGCGCGTTACCCAAAAATTTAAGTCACGTAAGTTGAGTTAGATAATCTTACGATAGTCGGTAACACTTAGGTAATCGGCTATTTCGTTATGTGGTTGTTGGCTATCTGGGTTAGCAACTGCAAGTAAGTGCTCGATGCCGTATTCTCGTGCGGCATTTAATACCGGCACACTGTCATCTACAAACAAAGTACGCTGCTTATTAAACCCTAAGTCTTTTTGTACTTGGTGCCACAAACTTTGTTGCTCTTTACTTACTCCATATTCATGAGTAGACACTACGCCATCTAGGTAGTTATCAATCGCTGTATGCTCAAATTTAAGCATGACACTCTCAGGGTGGGCGTTGGTAAGTAAAATTAACTCTTTGCCTGCTTTTTTAAGCTCAGTTAAAAAATGAGGTACGTCTTCGCGCATTTTAATTAAATGCTGAGACTCTCGTTTAAACTCCATTATAGGCAAGCTTAATTGCTGCTCCCAATAATCTAAACAATACCACTGTATTTGACCGCTCACAGCTTGATAGCGTTTTAAAATATCTGCTTTAGCTGCATCTAGGCTAATGCCCCTTGCTAATGCGTGTTGCGCAGGAATAACGTTAAGCCAAAAATGACTGTCGTAATGTAAATCGAGTAATGTTCCATCCATGTCGAGCAAAACGGTATCGATTTTTGACCAATTTAACATAGGAATTTCAACTTATAAGGTTTATTATTGAACTAACTGCCATGATAGCAAATTAACGCCAATGACACAGAAAAAGCACCCAACACCACCACAAATCCTCAGTAACAATGTTGTCGCTAAAAGCCGCCTGTTTACTGTGGAGTCTTTAGAGTTAAAGTTTTCTAATAACGAAGAGCGCCAGTATGAGCGAATTCGCGGCGGTGGCCGGGGAGCAGTGATGATTGTTCCGTTAAGTGCAGACAACGAATTACTACTTGTACGTGAATACTGTGCGGGCACAAACGATTACCAGTTAGGTTTTCCTAAAGGCTTAATCGATCCGGGCGAAACGCCAGAGCAAGCTGCTAACAGAGAGCTTAAAGAAGAAATTGGCTTTGGTGCTGAGTATTTTAAACCATTAAGAACAGTAACAATGGCGCCGAGTTACTTTAATGCCACTATGCATATTTTATTTGCTAAGCAATTATACCCACAAACCCTTATTGGCGACGAACCAGAGCCGCTTGTTGTTGTTAAGTGGCCATTAACTCAGTGGCAGTCATTATTAGACCAAGAAGATTTTACCGAAGCACGCAGTGTTGCAGCTTTGCTATTATTAGATAAGTATTTAGCGTCTGGAGCTGCCGATGAATAAATTAATCGAACCGTGCATTGAATTAGCTGAGCGTGCTGGCGATGCAATTATGGCCATTTATAAAAAAGGCGATATTGGCCAACAAGAGAAATCAGATAATACGCCTGTTACCAAAGCTGATTTAGCAGCAAATGACGTACTGGTTGCTGGATTAAAAGCACTTGCGCCCGATATCCCAATTATGTCGGAAGAAACACCTATACCTGCACTCGTCGACAGACAGGACTGGCAGCGTTATTGGTTGCTCGATCCGATGGATGGTACTGGCGAATTTATTTTAGAAAGTGGCGACTTTGCAGTAAACATTGCATTGATTGAAAATAATCATCCTGTGCTTGGCGTTATTCATTGGCCTGCAAAAGGCGTGACTTATTTTGCTACAGCTAAAAATGGTGCCTTTAAACGTGAAAACTCAATTGATAAGCAAATATCTGTAGCGCCGCCAGAGAGCTTGACGCTTGCAGTGAGCCGCCGCCAAAAAATAGAAGCGGTGAGTCAGTATTTAAATAGTCAGTTTACAACGATTGCTATTGGTTCGTGTTCTTTAAAAGCCTGTACTGTTGCAGAGGGCAAAGCAGATTGTTTTTTAAGAATTGGTCCAACGGGAGAGTGGGATACAGGTGCTTCACAAGTTATTGTTGAAGAAGCCGGTGGTTGTATTACCGATGCAGAATTTAATCCGCTAACGTACAACCAACGAGAGAGTACTGAGAACCCTGACTTTATAGTAATGGGACATCCCGACTGGGAATGGCAAAAAATGATTAATCCGCATCAAAGATTGAGCGCAGAGTAGTAATTTGATTGCTTTTTGTTCGGTTGAACAACTTTAATTAGTTTAGGTCTTGCATTAAATGTTTATTCCTATATAGTAGCGCTCTCTTCAAGGCAGGCACGTAAATATTACGAAAATGCTTTAAAGAAATTACAGGCGCGGGATGGAGCAGTCTGGTAGCTCGTCGGGCTCATAACCCGAAGGTCGTCGGTTCAAATCCGGCTCCCGCAACCAATTTCCTTAGGGATTGAGGTTACTGTAAACTCTAACTTAAGAGATAAAATAAAGTAGTCGATAGACTTAAAATATACAGGCGCGGGATGGAGCAGTCTGGTAGCTCGTCGGGCTCATAACCCGAAGGTCGTCGGTTCAAATCCGGCTCCCGCAACCAATTCTTTTATAAAGATTTAGTGCAATAGGTAGTTTTAAAAGGTCGTCGGTTCACTCTTCACCTTCACAGCTCCAGCAATAAATTTTTTAATTGGAAGCCAAGTTGTAATGTAAGCAACTTTAAACAAGTCTACAAATTTCAGGCGCGGGATGGAGCAGTCTGGTAGCTCGTCGGGCTCATAACCCGAAGGTCGTCGGTTCAAATCCGGCTCCCGCAACCACTGAAATAAATAAGAATGAAACGGCACGCTTAAAGCGTGTTTTTTTATGTCTAAAATTTAGTGTGTATATTGTGGCTCATAACCCGAAGGCCGTCGGTTCACCTTTTATAAGTTCAGGCTCCCGCAACCACTGAGATAAATAAGAATGAAACGGCACGCTTAAAGCGTGTTTTTTATGTCTAAAATTTGGTGAGTGTGGTGATTTAGCTTATAGGTTAAAGATCATCTTCACTGCATGAGGCATTCACTTCTCATAAGCGCAAGCTCCCGCCCCCTGAGATACACTTTAAAATGTTATAAACTTCTTAAAATAAATCGTTATTACTTAAAACCTTGTTTGGTTTGTGTTAAAACGACACAAATATTTTTAGGTTGTTACAAATATGACTGAACTTTACCACTGGTTTGATTTAATAGGCATTGCGGTGTTTGCTGTATCAGGCACTTTGCTAGCGTACGAGAAAAAAATGGATGGCTTTGGGGTCGTAGTTTTAGCGACAGTAACTGCTATTGGTGGTGGTACAGTGCGAGATCTAATTTTAGATGTTCCTGTGTTTTGGTTACACGATCAAAGTTACTTTTTTGCCATACTCGCTTCAGTATTTGTTACAACACGCCTTATAAATAAACAAAAGCCGATACCTCATTATATTTTACAAACAGCGGATGCGTTCGGGTTAGCTTTTTTTGCAGTAATGGGGGCGCAAAAAGCACAGCTTGTTGGTATGCCCGATATGACTGCGGTAATTATGGCTGTAATTACAGGCTGCTTTGGTGGACTAATTCGAGATGTGCTTGCACGCGAGATCCCTATGCTATTAAAGGGTGAGCTTTACGCTATTACCTGTATAGCGGGTGGTACTGTTTATACGCTTGGCATTAGTTTTTCGTTAGCAACCGAAATGGCGATGGTATTAGGCATGTTAATGACCTTATTACTTCGTTTAGCCGCTATAAAATGGCAAATCACATTACACGTTTTTAAATATCCTGACTAAACTGGTGTAATCACACCATTTACTAGGATAAGGAATGTCGTTAGCTCGTATATTTTCTCGTGCTCAAGTGGGCATAAATGCCCCTGAAGTTATTGTAGAAGTTCACCTAGGAAATGGTTTACCTGCTTTTCATATTGTAGGTCTGCCCGAAGCGTCTGTTAAAGAGTCGAAAGACAGGGTGCGTAGCGCACTCGAAAACTCACAATTTGGTTTTCCCGATCAACGAATAACCGTAAATTTAGCCCCAGCCGACTTACCAAAAGATGGTGGGCGGTTTGATCTGGCTATTGCGGTGGGTATTTTAGTCGCCTCTGGGCAAATAGTGTGTCCTGATATTCATAAGTACGAGTTTTATGGTGAGCTTGCTCTTAATGGTGAGGTGCGTGGTGTAAACGCTATTTTACCTTCGGTACTTGCTGCAAAAGAGCAAGATCGTTGCTGCTTTTTACCTCTTGCAAACGACAGCCTAGCAAGCTTAGTTAATGGCGTTAAACGCAAAGCCGTAAGCTCTATTCAAGAAGTATGGGGCGACCTACTTAATCAACAACCCTTGCCATTAAATATAGAGTACCCCGACTGCACTCAAGCCCCTGATTTTTTACTCGATTTAAGCGATGTGAAAGGTCAGCCTGGTGCCAAGCGAGTACTCGAAATTGCTGCAGCTGGCGGGCATAATTTACTATTTTTAGGCCCTCCTGGTACTGGTAAATCAATGCTGGCCCAGCGAATGGCTACTATAATGCCCACTATGTCGGACGATGAAGCTATTTCAACAGCTGCGCTTTACTCTATTATTGGGCAATCTATAGATTTAACTAATTGGCGACAGCGACCATTTCGTAATCCGCATCATACGTGCTCAGCGGTTGCTTTGGTGGGGGGCTCTTCAAATCCCAAGCCTGGTGAAATTTCGCTGGCACATAACGGTGTGCTTTTCTTAGATGAGTTACCGGAATTCGAGCGTAAGGTGCTTGATTCACTGCGTGAACCAATGGAGACCGGTACGGTTACTATTTCACGTGCAGCTAGGCAAATGGAGTTCCCAGCGCAGTTTCAGCTTATTACAGCATTAAACCCAAGCCCAACGGGGAGCCATACTGATAAGCGGGCAACTCCCGATCAAGTTATGCGTTATTTATCACGCGTGTCGGGGCCTTTTATTGACCGTATTGATTTGCAAATAGAACTACCTCGTTTAACGAGTGTTGAGCTACAAAGTACCAAACCAGAGGAAACCAGTGCTGAGGTTAGAGCAAGAGTTGAGGCTGCTTATTATGTACAGCTAAAACGCCAAGGTAAGGTTAATGCGAGACTTAATAATAAAGAAATGAGTGTGCACTGTGAACTTGCGCCTGCAGAGTTGCAATTTTTAGCTAGAGCAAGCGAGAAGTTGTCTTTATCGCCACGCTCTTACCATAGAGTAATTAAGGTGGCGCGGACTATTAGTGATTTAAAAGGCGCTGAAAACATTAGTTTAAATGAGCTTAAAGAAGCACTTAATTACCGCGCATTTGAGCGCCTTATTGCGCAATTAACTAAGTATTAAATAGAAAGCATATAGCCTTTACCGCGTACGGTAACGATGCGTTTTTGATCTTTTTCGTCATTTAATTTTTTACGTAAACGACCAATAAGCACATCAACAGTACGATCGTTTGGGCTCCAATCGGGCTGGCCTATTTCTTCTGATATTTTTTCACGGGATGTGGCTTTACCTGCATTACTAATTAAGCAAATAAGCACTTTATGTTCGGCTTCAGTTAAGCGTGACTCAACGCCCGCAGCAGTAATTAATGTGCGGTTATCGGGATGAAGCTTAAAGTCAGCATATTCTATAAACTCTTCGCTTTCGTCGTCTTCTAGGTTAACGGCAACACGCTTATAGAGCGCGCGCATGCGAAGCTCTAACTCAAGTAAATCGACGGGCTTACAAATATAGTCATCAGCACCTTGTGCAAGGCCTGCAATACGATCGGCTTGGGAGTCACGACTCGATAATACAATAACGCCAATATCGGTCAGTGTGTTTAATTCTTTTGCGAGCTGAAGCCCGTCGCGCTTTGGTAAGACAATGTCAATTATGGCTAATGATATAGCACCGCGCAGGTTTACCCGCTGCCTTACAATATTAAGTGCATCAGCGCCAGTGGGGTCTACCTCTATTGTAAATTCGGTATCTGCAAAGTGATTTTTGATGCGTTTAACGAGTAGTTCATCGTCTTCAACCAATAAAACATTAATAGCCATAGTACTTTATTTTGAATGCTTATAGCTCTGTATGGTAGCACCAATAGGTAAATGCTGAGAAGGGGGTTTATTAGTTTTAAGTAACTTAATATTTCAAAGGTGTATAAGACGTTATTAGAGGATTAGGTTAGCACCTTTAGACTAATTAAAAGGTGCTAAATAATTAATTCTACTATTAATAAATCTGTATTAAGTTGTTATTTTAAAGGTTCAGGCTCAGTCATTTTTATACATCGAGTCCCACCATTGAGGCTCGTTTTTTAGCTTTTTATCAAAGTATGCGAGCATGGTGTTCCACCAATCAAATCGTTTATCGCGTGCAAAAATTTGATGGTCGGCGCCTTTGTATTCGATTAACTCTACGTCCTTATTAAGCAGTTTAAGCGCAGTGTACATTGTTAAGCTTTCGCCAACAGGTACATTGGTATCGCTATCACCATGAAGAAGTAGCATAGGTGTTGTTACTTTGTCGGCATGAAATACAGGGCTATGTTGGCTGTAAAGCTCAGGGTTATTCCACGGGAAGCTATTTTTTGATGCTTCGCCAGAATATAAGTAGCCCCACCAACCTTCACCCCAATACGAGGTAATATTAGAAATACCCGCATGAGCTATTGAAGCACTAAATATATCGGTTTTAGTTGCTAATAACATGGTCATGAAGCCACCGTACGATGCCCCTAAGTTACCTACTTTTTTACTATCAACATAGTTGTATTTATTTAAAAAGGCTTGCGTGCCTTCGATAATATCGTCTGCGGTGTAGTCGCCCCAGGCATTAACATGCTGCGCTGAAAAATTTTGTCCAAACCCTGTTGCGCCAGTAGGTTGCACTACATAAACAACATAGCCATTTTCTGCCCATAAGTTAAACGGGTAACGACCTGTAAAACCACGCGTAACTGGTGAAGTACCGCCGTAGTAATACACGAGCGCTGGGTGCTTTTTAGTTTTATCTAAATTGCTTGGAATGTAAACACGGCCCGTTATCTCAACCCCATGTTTATTTTTAAAATTAAACTCTTCTAATGTAGGGAGTCGTATATTTGCATAGCTACTTGGTTTTGAATCCCATATTAAATCTGTTTTATTTTTACTTACGTTCAGGCGCTTTAGTTGTTGTGGTGCTAAAGCGTTAGTGCCACTTAATAAAATTTCGGTATTACGGTCGTGTGAGTAACTAAATTGTTCAACAATATCCAATCCCGTATTTAACTTTTTAAAGCGCTGTTTACTTAAATCAAATAGGTAAAGTGGTTGAGTGTCTTGCTCTGTTACTTTAATGAGCGCATCGCCGTTTTCTAAAACGTGCAGTTGGCCAATAGCGGGGTCGAACTGTTTACTAAGTGCTTTTACGTTTTTACCGCCTTCAGTAAGTAGATAAAGTTGTCCGTCGTAGTTATTGGCAAGCATTGCTTTTGGTAGAGCTCTGCCTGCGCCATTTTTAAAGTCAGGGCCTGCAACTACATAAATGTCTTTATTTGCATATTTAGCTAAATTAAACGTTTTAAATTTACCAAGCGATGAAAACTTATTTGATTTTAAATCGAGTTCAACTAACTCTGTTTCTGGGTGAGTTGATGCCTGCATTGCCATTACAGGGCGGCTCATTAATACTTTGCCACGGTTACTATTTGAATCTTCAAGGTTGTAAGAAAGAGGACCTTGGCTAAGTGCTTTTGTTAAACCACTTTTAGTATCAAGCATATAAATTTGGCTGATGGAACGTGCATACGACCAGCGATCTTGCAGACCTTTATAGTGCTTGGTTAAGCTGTTAGTGCTCTCAGGTGATTTAGACCAGCTAAACAAAAGACTGGTGTCGTTATAAAAGGTAAAGCCATTAGCTCCTTCTAAATCGTTTGCTAATGTTTTTATTGAGAAGTTTTTACGGTTAAGTTGTTTAAGCTCACCATTTAACAAATACACTAAATATTGGTTATCTGGACTCCAAATAATGTTACTTGGTTGGCCTGCTTCAAAGCGATAAAGCGTTTGATTGTCTGAATCTTTAAGTACAGTAACTGTATTTGCTTGATTTTGTGTTTTATCGCTATAAGTGCGAGTGGTAGTAACATACTGCTTGGCATTAGGTGCGAGTGATAATTGGCTAATTGTAGGAGCATCAAACAGTTGTTTTGCAGATAAACGTTTTATGTGTGAAGTGCTAAGCGTAATTTTATCAACCTCGCTTTTAGGTGCAAAATCAAGCGTTACATCGTGCCAATTAGCTACTTGCTGGGCTACTATTAAAACAGTGTGAGTACTATTATTTAAAGCTAACTTATAGCTATTTTTATCACCTGTTTGTAGTTCGCCATTAATAAATAACTGACCTTGCTCAATCCCTTTTAAGGTAAGCGTACCTTGTGTAAAGCGGGTTGTTTCAATATTAAATTTTAGTGCCTGTAACCCACCTAAAGTGAGCGCATTGATTTTATTAAACGGCTGCCAGCTTTGTTTTTTCCCAAATACAGAAAAACTATCTGAGTCTGCTTGTAGCTGCGGCAATAGGTTATTAATAATGGCATTGCCATGAGGTGTTTGAAAAGGCTTTAACTGCATGTCTTCGGCAAGTGGGCCGATAAACTGAATTTTTGATTTATCCAATGGTGCAGCTATTGCAGCAAAGCTTAAGCTGCTAAGCGTTAAAAGAGCTGCTGCGTACTTAAATAGCTTATTTTGATGACACCATGGTGCGCTAAATTTCATTATTATGCCTATTATTATTGGAAGTTTGGCCAAATATAGCATGTATTGATACCATGCTCACATATCCAATATAGAGGAGAGAAAGTGACTTTACTGATAGTTTATATGGTAGTGGCGATTGTTATTTCGTTTTTATGTTCTGTGATGGAGGCTGTGTTATTAAGTATTTCGCCCAGCTATGTTGCATCACTTAGGAAAGATCATCCTGAGCTTGCTAAACAGCTCGAAAAACTTAAAAACAATATAGATCAGCCTTTAGCTGCTATTTTAACTTTAAATACGGTTGCCCATACTGCGGGTGCTGCTGGGGTAGGCGCACAGGCAGCTGTCGTGTTTTCCGATGCGGCTGTAGGTATTGCATCAGCCATTATGACATTCCTCGTATTAATTCTTTCTGAAATTATTCCTAAAACCTTGGG
Organism: Pseudoalteromonas sp. TAE79; assembly: GCF_000498015.1. Lineage (NCBI taxonomy): Bacteria > Pseudomonadati > Pseudomonadota > Gammaproteobacteria > Alteromonadales > Pseudoalteromonadaceae > Pseudoalteromonas > Pseudoalteromonas sp. TAE79. Next base: position 90,568 of record NZ_AUTL01000219.1, on the reverse strand, counting down.
GGCTAATTACTGGCGAGCTCTAACGCCAAGTGTTACTTACGCTTTGAGGTTTTTAGTTATATTGCTAAAGCCTTTTGTATGGTTTGCACAAAAGCTAACAAATTTAATGGGTCCAAAGCACGATGAGGCTTACTATATTCGTCAAGAGATAGAGGCAATGGCTGATATAGGTACGGAGTCGGGTGCATTACATCAGGATGAGTCCGAAATAATTCGTAATTTATTGCATTTTAGACATGCAAAATTATGCGACTTAATGACGCCTCGAACTGTAATTTTTAAAATCCACAAAGACTTAACAGTAAATCAGTATTTAAACGATCACGGCTCGTCGTCATTTTCTCGTATATTGGTATTTGATAAAGACAGCGACGATATTGTTGGGTTTGTGCATAAAAACGATATTATGCTGGCATTTCACCGTTTAGGTACCGATTACAAAATTAGCAAATTGATTAAGCCTATTTATACGGTGCCGAGTTCTCAAAATGTATCGTCGTTACTGCAAACTCTTTTAACAAAGCGCACGCATATATGCCTAGTTGTAGATGAGTACGGTGACGTGCAAGGTATTGTAACGCTAGAGGATATGATTGAAGCTTTAATGGGGCTAGAGATTGTAGATGAGCGTGACCAATCTACTAATATGCGCGCAGTAGCAAGGCAGCGTTGGCACAAACGTTTAGCAAGCAGTGCGCATATAGTCAGTGAAGAAGATAAACACACTCGGGGTGATAATTAGTTAACCAGCCCCGATTAAATATTAATACCGCTTTAAGCGGGGCTGCCATCAGTTTTCAGCCAATCTTTAGCCCAAGATATAAATTCGCCTTGTGGTTTAGGACGACTAAATAAAAAACCTTGTATGGCTAAGTTTCTTCTATAATGCCTCAAATAAACGAGCTCTTCTGGTCGTTCAACACCTTCTGCCACTAAATCTAAATTATCTTTACTTGTAATATTAAATAACGAGCTTACAACTACTTGAGAAAATAAATCTGTTTCTATATGGCTAATGAGTGAACGGTCTATTTTAATTTCAGTAAAAGGAAGGTTTCGAAGCTGATTCATATTAGTAAAACCAACACCAAAGTCGTCTAGCGATATACCAAAGCCATGCATTCTTAATCTGTTTAGTGTTTCTAATTGCATGAGGCTTGAGAGTGCATGTTGTTCTGTTATTTCTATAATTATATTACTAGGCGTGAGTTGATTTAGTTCTAATATGAGTAGTAATTTATTAGGACAGTTTAGGTCGTCGAGCTGAGTTGGCGATAAGTTAAATGCCATCTTAAAATCATGACCTAGTTGCGCTTTCATATTTTTGAATTCGCTGGTGGCCTTTTCAAAAAGAGAAAATGTAATTTGATTAATTAAGTTATGTTGCTCGGCAATACCTATAAAACGGTTAGGTAAAATAATATTGCCGTCTTTACTTGATAGAATACGCGCTAATACTTCAACGCTCTCAATTCTATTGTTATCAGCGTTTATTTTTGGTTGATAAAAAGGCGTTATTTCATCATTTTTTAATGCTTCAATAAGCTCATCTTTTGAAATGGCTGACTCTTTTAATAAAGTATGGCTATTTAATTGCGCTACTTTAATAAGTAACCTACTTACCTGAGATAGTTGCACTGGTTTTGTAATATTACCAATGAGGTGAGCGTTATGTTGCTTGGCAAGGCTGGCAGCTAAACTAATAACTTTATGGTCCATTTCAGAAACAATAATAATACCGCCTTGATAGTGTAGCCCTCCTAAGTGGCGGATTAATTCCATACCATCCATTTCGGGCATATTGAGATCAGTAAAAATAGCATCAAAGTAGTTGATATCCTCTTTAACTTTTTCAAGCGCTTCTTTTGCATTCAGGCACGTAGTTATAGTGTTGGACATACCCAATTCGTTAAGTATAGCTTCCATAACGATCAAAATTGCTTTTGAATCGTCAACAACTAAAATATTAGGCACTATCTTCTTCACTGTTATCCCTTTTAATGTATCGCTTGGACTTACTATAAAAGTAGTAGTGTTTTTTTATTTTGTCAGTATCAAATGCTTTTATTTTGAAAATAGTTACCTAGCACCTTCTCTCGTGTTTTTAAGCTGATTAGGTATACTAGCGCCATTGTTTTAAACGGTCTTAATTATGATAAGAATAGATCTTACTTTAGCCGAGCAACCATTTTCGCTTATGGTGTCTGGGCAAAAAATTGTGCAGGTATTTCATGCGCAACAAGCCATTACCTTTGATAACCCTCGTGAAAACTACTATCAGTTTACTTACGACAATAAAAAAATAGGTATCGATACAGGGGCAGTCGAAGAGCAAAGCATTTCGCTTTTTGTAGATGATCAATTTGCAACACAACTTGCGCTACCAGCACCTACAAATGGCTCACCTAAAAAAGGCTTTTTAGGGCTAGCTGCATTAGGTTTTAAGCTTTTTAAAAGCGCTAAGGTAATTAAAGTAGTGCTTGCAGGGGCTTCTGTTGCAGGCTATGCGTGGCTATTTAGTATTGAATTTGCACTAATGCTAATTGGTTGCTTAGTCGTACACGAGTACGGCCATGTGCGAGCAATGAAATACTTTGGCATAAAAACCAAAGGTATTTACTTAATCCCGTTTGTTGGTGGGCTTGCTGTAAGTGACGATAAAATAACGACTCGTTGGCAAGATGTCGTTATATCATTAATGGGGCCTGCGTTTGGTTTAATTACCTCGGTGTTGGGCGTCGTTTTATATTACGCCACCGAGATGGAAATATTTGCAGGTGTTGCAGTTCTTAGTGCGTTATTAAATTTATTTAACTTGTTACCTATTCTACCGCTTGATGGCGGGCATGTATTAAAAAGTATTAGCTTTTCAATGCGTTCATGGATTGGTTTAAGCGTATGCTTATTAGGCGTACTATTTGGCTTATGGCTGAGCTACACCTTTGGCTTAATGTTACTGGTATTCTTTTTGTTTGTAGGTGCGCTGGAAATTGTATTTGAGTGGCGAGGCCGTCACTATTCACATTTAATGCCACTAGATAAATATGGCCAAGGTTTTTCAGCGGTTATGTATGCAATTGTAGTGGCTGGGNCCTGCCGATGACTATTTTATCGAGCTAGTATTTATCGTTCTAGATGAAAACGGGCTGTAATATTTATTACAGCCCGTTAAACATTAATAAAAGCTCAATACCAGCGATATAAAAACCCCAGTCACAAACAACTGCACAACACAAAACCCCATAATATCTTTTGCTTTTAAGCCTGCGATAGCAAGGACGGGTAATGCCCAAAAAGGTTGAATTAGGTTAGTCCACGCATCACCCCATGCAACAGCCATTGCAACGCGAGATATATCGGCACCTAGCTCTTGTGCTGCGGGTATTACAATAGGTGCTTGTACAGCCCATTGGCCACCGCCAGAGGGTACAAACATATTAACGAGTCCTGCACTTAAAAAACTAAAAAATGGCAAGCTATCAGCATCTGCAACGGCAATAAAGCCACGTGATATCTGTTGTGCTAATCCACTATCAACCATTACCGCCATGATGCCGGCATAAAAAGGAAATTGAATAACAATGCCAGCCCCGCTTGGAATTGCTTGTTGCAGACTGTTAAGTAAATTATGGGGTGTTTGATGCAGCGTAATAGCTAAAAACAAAAATACGGCAATAACGCTATTAAGGTTTAAGTTTCCGCCAGTAATAAAGAAGTAATAGCCTAAATATGCCAAACCTAATAAGCCAATTGTCATACCGAGTAGTTTACTTTGTTCCAAATGTTGGGCAGGTCTGGTTATTGTTGTGGGCTTAGGTGTTGTCTCTTGTAAAAGAGCTGGGTCGATATATACGCTTTCTTGCTCGCTTGGCAGCATATAGCGATTAACGAGCGGCATAATAATGAATAAACCAACTAATATGGCTATATTAAAGCCCGCAAATAAAGTGTGCTCTGTACTAATAATACCAATGCTGGCCTCTGAAAAGTGACCATCGGTTGCAATAGTTAAAGGAATCGAACCCGCTAATCCGACATGCCATACAACAAAGCCTGAGTAAGCGCTGGCTACTAATAATCGATAATCAACACGAGTATGTTTAGCAATTGCCTTGGCAAAAAGGGCACCAATAACTAAGCCAAATCCCCAATTTATCCAGCTCGCTAAAAGCGAAATAAGCGTGACTAATATAATTGCTTTAGGTGCGGTGCTTGCAAATGTTGCTAGCTTTTCTAATAACTTACTTATAGGTGGCGTACTTGCCAACATATAGCCTGTAATTAACACTAGTAGCATTTGCATAGCAAAACTTAATAAGTTCCAAAACCCACCTCCCCACGCTTGTAATACTTCAATGTTAGTTGCAGTTGTAAATAAGCTCGCACTGACAAGGGTAATTATTGTAAGTAAAATTACAAATATAAAAGGGTCGGGAAGATAACGCTCTACAATTTTAGTAAAAGGGCGGGCTATTTTATTAAGCATAAGCACAACTGTTTTGGTTATTATTTTAACGCTAATTAATCATGAAAAATCACCATTGGCAAACAGCATTTAGTCTAATATTTGCGGTTAAAAGCTTAAACATTGCTTAAAAGCATCGCTTACAGTAACGTACTGTTTATAGATAATTTACTAACGAAGACTTTGTATTATGCCGGTGATATTTAAAAGGCTAGCGTTACTTGTTCGCGCTCATATAGATCAGTTGAGTTGGCAAGCAGTGGCATTAGCTATTTTGACTCATATGCTATTAACATGGAGCTTACTATTTATAGCGAATGAGAAAGCGTTAACCTCGCTTACTACCTTTTTTTACTATTACACAGTAACAACATCAACAGTGGGATATGGTGACTTTAGTCCAACTACTGATCTTGGTCGTTGGGTGGTTGCATTAATACAAATTCCATTTGGTTTAGCTTTATTTGGTGTTTTGCTAGGAAAAGCAGGACAAACTGTTACTTACTTAATTAGGCGCGCTATGACTGGTGATAAAAACTTTGCCCACAGTAACCACCATATTATTATTTTTGGTTGGCACGACACTCGTACAAAAAAGATGATTGATTACATTTTGGCAGATACGAAACGTACTGACCGTCGTATTTTACTCGCGGTAACAGAGCAAATGGATCATCCTTTTTTAGCTAACGAAAGCGTTGATTTTGCACGTTTAACGAGCTTCACTAATTTAGTTGAGCTAGAGCGGGTTGCTATTCGTAGTGCTGATAAGGTGATTATTGATGGTCAAGATGACGATCAGACATTTACAACAGCCCTGCGCATTAGTCGCTTAGTAAAAGATGATTGTCATATAAGTGCTCACTTTTTGGATGAAACCAAAGTTGAGATGATGTTAGAGCATTGCCAAAATGTAGAGTGTAGTAGTGCAAAATCAGCTGAGATACTCGTACGCTCAATGCAAGATCCAGGTTCGAGCCGTGTGCAAGAGGAGCTGCTATCTACTTTGCACGGCGATACACAATTTAGTTTGAAAATACCAAACGGATGCAAAGATATGGAGTTTGGTACTTTGTTTCATCATTTTAAGCTTGAGCATGATGCCATACTGTTGGGTGTTGCTCATAATTTAAGTGCGCAAAATATGGATTTAAATCCACCATTAGATTACAAAGTAAGTGAAGGCGATATTCTGCACTATATATCGGTGGATCGAGTACTAAGTAGTGAAGTAGACTGGCCGAGCCTAGAAAAATAATGAATGAAGTTGTATTTTTAATTGTTGTTTTAAGTGCTTATATATTACCTGTCGTTATTGTACTCAACAGTAAGCGTACACAGGGTCATGAAAAGAATGGCTGGCTAATGGGAATAATTATATTTTCTTGGTTAGGGTTAATGATGTACTTTGCCATTGTGCCCAAGTATGGGCACAAAAAGAAAAAGGCCAAATAGAGTAGTTGGCCTTTACAGTCGCTTTTACTGGCGTAATTACTCTTCTAGTTGCTTAATTTTATGCTCAATTAAAGGATCGTCAGGTACAAGTTGTTGAGCAACTTCTAATAACTGAATGGCATCATTAGGATGCTCATCTTGATGCTTAAGGGCAACATCTATTAATGGCTGAATATCAATTTTTGCCTGATGTTCCTGTACGTGAACTTCTTTTTCATCAATCAAAATATTATGAGCTTTGCTTAATAGTGTTTGACGGTGAGCTGAGTTTACATTCGCTTTATTAAGGCTTTTGTAATAATCCTCTTTAAAACGTAAGGTTTTAGTTTGCAGACGAAATTGCGCAATATCAATTTGCTGGTGCTGAATAAAATCGACGGCTACTTGCTTATAAAATCCAAACTTATTCAAATATGTGGCATGTGTGCCATGTCCCATACCAAATACCCGTAAGTGAGTTAGCTGCTTATAGCGCTTAGCATGCATTCGGTCTATACGATTAGTTGGGTCGTAAATAATATAGCCTTGGGCATCTCCTAAATCTAGATCGTGATAATCTTGCTGCCAATCAAACTGCTGAGCTATATCGGTACTAGAGCGGTCATCCCACGGCACTAACTCTTTATTTTTAGTACTTACCGGATGGAAGAACAATACTTGGTTTAGTTTTAATAATTTAGCAAAAGCGCCAACAGCAAATCCACCACGACTTAGACCGTAACCTAATCGGCAATTAAACGGCGTAAGTAATGTTGATAATTGCTCGAGAAAAAAGATTAAATTTCGATTACGAAACCAATTACTCTTACCTAAGTGCTGAAAAGCGAAAACATTTACGTTTTGTTTTTGAGCTAGGTGATAACCCCAAGGTGCAAAATCAGAATTGAGATCTTGTTCTTGCACATTAGTACCAGCAGGAGAAAAAGTAAAAAGCAGGGGCTTATTCACGTCAACAAAATCATACTTAACAAATACATCGCCGAGTAAATCACTACCCGTCATGGGTAATCGAGTTTGTTGCTCATTGCGCGGGAGAGTTAACCATTCATCTAACCAATACAGTAATTTCATTAATCCTCCAGCTATAAGTCGGCGCGGATCATATCAAACTCAATGAAATTAGGTCAAACCGAAAGAATATTACTGCGCCATTTTGATTATTTCATCCCAGTCATTTTTAGTAACAGGCATTATTGATAGACGTCCGCCCTTTTTAAGTGCGATTTCAGTAATATTGTCATTGGCTTTTATATCTTTAAGGCTAATTAATTTTTTTAAATGACTTTGATAAGTAACCTCAACAACAACCCAACGAGGTTTATCGCTGGTGGCTTTTGCATCGTAATAGTCGCTGCTTAAATCAAATTGAGTAGGGTCTGGGTAAGCTTCTTTTGTAACCTCGGCAATGCCGGCTACGCCCACGTGTTTGCAGCTTGAATGATAAATCATTACTGAATCACCGACTTTGACGCCGTCACGCATAAAATTTCGTGCTTGGTAATTACGCACACCTTCCCAAAGCGTGGTTTGGTTGGGTGCGTTTTTTAAGTCATCTAATGAAAACGCATCGGGTTCAGTTTTAAATAGCCAGTAAGCCATAACAGTATTCCTAACAAAGATTTACTTCCCACTATTGTATAGTATCATTTGCATACTAGGGTAATGAGGAAGAAATAATGAGCCAAGTATTAGATGATTTATTGTCGTTGTTAACACTTGAAGAAATTGAGCAAGGTTTATATCGAGGACAAAGCCAAGATTTAGGCTTTGGTGCTGTATTTGGTGGTCAAGTTATGGGGCAGGCGCTTTCTGCTGCCAAAGAAACTCTACCTGAAGGGCGAATAGTTCATTCATTACATTCTTACTTTTTACGCCCAGGCGATCCGGCTAAACCCATTGTTTATGACGTTGAAACTATTCGCGATGGAAAGAGCTTTAGTACTCGCCGAGTAAAAGCGATTCAGTACGGTAAGCCTATTTTTTATATGACCGCGTCATTTCAAGGTGAAGAGAGTGGGTTATCGCATCAAGCGACAATGCCTGATGTTCCCGCACCTGAAGAACTACGTTCATCGCTTGAGTTTTACCAAGATAACGCTTCACATATCCCTGAAGTCATCCGTAATAAGTTTACTCGTGAAATGCCAATTGAAATGCGACCGGTTACTTTTCATAACCCGTTTAAACCAGAAGTTATGGAGCCGGTAAAGCATATTTGGTTTAAAGCTAATGGTGAAATGCCAGACGATCAGCGTATCCACAATTACTTATTAGCGTATGCGTCTGATTTTGAGTTTTTACCAACTGCATTACAACCTCATGGTGTATCGTTTATGCAGCCAAATATGCAAGTAGCGACCATAGACCACGCAATGTGGTTTCATCGCCCGTTTAGAATGGATGATTGGATTTTGTATTCAATTGATAGTCCAAGTGCGAGTAATGGGTGTGGTTTGGTACGCGGGCAGTTTTTTGATCGCCAAGGCAACTTGGTTGCCTCAACAATGCAAGAAGGGGTTATGCGTCAGCGCTAATCCCCTTTTATAGATATAGTACTAGTTACACTGATCTTGTACTATATCGCTGATTGACTGCCAGACGCGTGCTGGCAGTAATGTTTTAAGGTGTGCGTAGGTTTCGCAAAGTTGTGTACTGCCTACTAAGCCTTTATCACCCTCTGTTATTAACGACTCGCCACGTAAGTTTTCGATAAAACTAACAAGTACTTTTTTATCAAAAAACTCAGGTGTTTTAATGCCATGCAGTGTTCCTAAACGCTGTGCAAGCACTTGGCTCTCTCGTTCTAATTCTGCTTTTTCAATGCCATCACTTGTTTGAATAAAACCAATCACAATAGCGTAACGTTGTAGAGTAAAGCTAAGTGCTCGTCCAAGCATTTCAAGCTTAGCTAGGCAGTCATTACTGTTCGTTATATGAATGTTATCGCCATCAAACTCAATTAAATTTTGATCAGCAAAGTTAGCTAAAATACGCGTTATATAGTTTTCATCAAGAGGCTGTAAATACCACTCTTTAGCAAATAGCGGATAAAATGTTTTTACAAGTTGCTGGCATTGAGCAATCGTAGTGCTGTGTTGTTTAAATAGATGTAGTGCAATTAAGCTTGGTACTGCAAACAAGTGCAAAATATTGTTTCGGTAGTAATTAAACAGTACTTTTTCTTTATCGTTAATCGTAATGATTTCGCCAAACTCATCACTGATAACTTCAAACTTATTAAGCTTTAATGCATGCGTTAGTAATTGCTCTGGTGTTTCGTCTGGTGTAGTTACTTTATTACTGTAGCTGGCATCACGCTGTAAGCGCAGATAAAAATCAAGCTGTGCTAATAGCTTTGGTTTACTCAATGCTTGCTTATCATTAACCAGCAATATCATCGCTAGTAAGTTAACCGCATTAAGCGCCGCTGCATTATTAATTTTAACCATTACTTGGTCGGCAAGTTTAGTTACTTGTGGTGCTAACCATTGTGGCTTTTGCACGTCAGTTGGGTGTATTGAATCACGCCAATCAGGTTGGTTATCGTTTAAGTATTGGTTAATAGAGATTGGGTCGCCAAAGTTTAAATTACCACGACCGTAGTTTTTAAGGTTTTTGATTGCCTTAAAAATACCAAATATAGATTCGCCTTTTTTATCTTTACCATCTAGCTCTTTAAGGTAGGTGTTAATTTCCATGACGTGCTCGTAGCCAATGTACACAGGAACAATAGATATTGGTCTGTCTATTCCGCGTAGCATTGCTTGTAGTGTCATAGATAGCATACCCGTTTTAGGCGGCAGTAAGCGTCCAGTTCGGCTTCGACCGCCCTCCGTGTAAAACTTAACAGAGTAACCTTTAATAAACAGTTGGCTTAAATACTCTTTGAATATGGCAGAATAAAGTTTATTACCTGCAAACGAGCGACGAATAAAAAACGCACCAGAGCGTCTAAATATGCCTCCGGCAGGGAAAAAGTTAAGATTTATACCAGCAGCTATATGCGGAGGTACTAAACCTAAATGATAAATAGAGTAAGTAAGCAGTAAGTAATCCATATGGCTGCGATGACAAGGCATATAAATTATTTCATGTCCTTTATCTGTTAGTTCATGAATTTGTTCGGCGTGTTTAATATCAATACCATTATAAAGCTTATTCCATAACCAAGTTAAAAACCTTTCGGCCACACGTATCATTGCTTCAGAGTAATTAGCGGCTATTTCATCAAGTAGCTTAAGTGCATTTTGACGAGCTTCTGTTTGGCTAATGTTTTTAGCGTTAGCTTCATCTTGAATTGCTTTTTTTATAGTAGGTGACGCTAATAATGAATTAAACAATTGCTCACGAGATGGCATTTTAGGGCCTGTAGCAGCTAGCTTTTGGCGCTTAAAGTGAACACGCGCTACGCGTAATAATTTATGAGGTAACTCACTTACATCGGCTTTTTCATTGACTAAAAGTGATAAGTCGAGTGGTTGGCTAAAGCGAATAAAGTTATCGCGCCCTGAAAATAACACCACAAAAAACTTTCTAAACCAGCTTGGAGTAAGAGAGTGTGTAATTAAAGTACGTAGTCCTGGCTTTTCTTTACCTGGATCGCGCCCCCATAAAATAGTAACAGGCACCACTTGTACGTTTTGCTGACCGCTTTTTATTAAGTACTCAATAATTTGCTTGCCTTGGGCTAAAGCATTGGTTGGTTTTGCTTCATCACCAAATAACGGTGGAGGATTTTTAATACCAATAAAACGGTCTAAATTTTGAGTCCCTAGCACTTGCTCTTCTGTTGGGCTTGGTAGGCCATTCTTTTTACAAACATGCGCCAGCGCGGCTAAATCAAAACGTGAATTTAAACGCACTATATAAAATGTAGGGTACTCAGGGTTTAGATCATACTGTTTAATAGGATTTTCTGGCAGCACTTTGCTTTTCACAAATAAGCGGCTAAATCCAGCAGACATAACATTTAAACAATAATTAAAAATACGCATCGACTCACCATATTGAGAGTATTAAGGGCAAAATTAGCGCAACAGGATACCATAATATCTAAAAATCCCTTAGTTTGCGCAATTAAGATGTTTAGTTGTTTGTTGACTAGCACCAAAAGCATTAGTTCAAGTATAGCTATTGAACATGTATGGACGCATATTTAATCAAATTAGTATTCATTACATTGTTTCTAAATAGTTGTTGCATTTATCACCAATACCTCTATAATACGCAGGCTTTCAAAATTCCTCTGGGAATTAGAAAGGATAAATTAAGCTTGGATTTCAAGCTAATAAACAGGAGTTCCGATTTGGAACTCAACGTAGATATAATCAAACAGCCGACATCTTAAGTTTTAAGATTGTTTCGGTCGTTTTTTTATGCTCTTTTATATGCTCTTTATATTGAGGTTAAGAATGTCAAATCAACGCATTCGTATTCGCCTAAAAGCTTTTGACCACCGTTTGATTGACCAATCAACGGCAGAAATCGTGGAAACTGCGAAACGCACTGGCGCACAAGTACGTGGTCCAATCCCACTACCTACACGCTTTGAACGTTTTACTGTACTAACTTCACCGCACGTTAATAAAGATGCGCGTGATCAGTACGAGATCCGCACCCATAAACGTCTGATAGACATCGTAGAACCAACTGACAAGACTGTAGACGCGCTTATGCGTTTAGATCTTGCTGCTGGTGTTGATGTTCAAATCAGCCTGGGTTAATCGAAAGATTAGAGAGGTTTTAGGAAAATGGCATTAGGTCTAGTCGGTCGTAAAGTGGGTATGACACGAATCTTCACTGAAGATGGTGTATCTATCCCTGTGACAGTTATTGAAGCGACACCTAACCGCATTGCTCAGATCAAATCTGACGCAACAGACGGTTATAACGCGCTTCAAGTAACCGCAGGCACTAAAAAAGCAAGTCGTGTAAACAAAGCTAAAGCGGGTCATTTCGCTAAAGCTGGTGTTGAAGCGGGTCGCGGTCTGTGGGAATTCCGCCTTAACGGTGGTGAAGGCGATTTTGAAGTAGGCGCTGAGCTTACTGTTGAATTATTCAACGAAATCAACAAGGTTGACGTAACCGGTACTTCTAAAGGTAAAGGTTTCCAAGGTGGTGTTAAGCGCTGGAATTTCAGCATGCAAGACGCTACACATGGTAACTCTCTATCTCACCGTGCTCCTGGTTCAATCGGTCAAAACCAATCACCTGGTAAGGTGTTTAAAGGTAAGAAAATGGCCGGTCATATGGGTGCTGAGCGTGTAACGACTCAAAACTTAGAACTAGTTCGCGTTGACGCTGAGCGTAATTTGCTTTTAGTTAAGGGTGCAGTACCTGGAGCTATTGGCGGTGACGTTATCGTTAAACCAGCTGTTAAAGCATAAGTCCTGGAGATTTAGTGATGGAATTAGCAATTAAAGACGCTTCTGGCGGTCTTGAAGTTTCTGAAGCTACTTTTGGACGTGAGTTTAACGAAGCATTAGTACACCAAGTAGTTGTTGCATACGCAGCAGGTGCTCGTCAAGGTACTCGTGCTCAGAAGACACGTTCTGAAGTAAGCGGTGGTGGTAAAAAACCATGGGCTCAAAAAGGTACTGGCCGTGCACGTGCCGGTACAATCCGTAGCCCAATTTGGCGTTCAGGTGGCGTTAGCTTTGCAGCTAAACCACAAGACCACAGCCAAAAAGTAAACCGTAAAATGTACCGTGGTGCGATTAAAAGCATCTTATCTGAATTAGTTCGTCAAGAGCGTTTAATCGTTGTTGAAAGTTTTGCTCTAGCAGCACCAAAAACTAAAGAACTAGTTGCTAAGCTTAAAGAACTTGAGCTTAAAGATGTTCTTATCGTGACTGAAGAAGTAGATGAAAATCTTTTCTTATCGGCACGTAACCTTTATAAGGTTGACACACGTGATGTAGCTGGTATCGATCCTGTAAGCTTAATTGCTTTCGATAAGGTACTTATTACAGCCGCTGCTGTTAAGCAACTTGAGGAGGCGCTAGCATGATTCGCGAAGAACGTCTTTTAAAAGTGATCCTTGCTCCACATATCTCTGAAAAAAGCACAATTGCTGCTGAAGAAAACAATACTATTGTTTTTAAAGTAGTAAATGACGCAACTAAAGCTGAAATTAAAGTAGCAGTTGAGAAGCTTTTTGAAGTAGAAGTAACGGGTGTTCGCACACTTAACGTTAAGGGTAAAACAAAACGTACTGGCGCACGTTTCGGTCGTCGTAGCGACTGGAAAAAAGCTTACGTTACTCTTAAAGAAGGCAGCGAGCTAGACTTTGTCGGCGGCGCCGAGTAATAAGGGGATAGAATTATGGCACTTCAAAAGTGTAAGCCTACTTCTGCGGGCCGTCGTCACCTAGTTAAAGTGGTTAACTCTGATCTACATAAGGGTAAGCCATACGCACCACTTTTAGAGAAAAACTCTAAATCAGGTGGTCGTAATAACAATGGTCGTATTACGGTTCGTCATATCGGTGGTGGTCATAAACAACATTACCGTTTAATCGATTTTAAACGTACTAAAGATGGCATTCCAGCCACTGTTGAACGTTTAGAATACGATCCAAATCGTAGCGCAAACATCGCTCTTGTATTATATGCAGACGGTGAGCGTCGTTACATTATCGCACCAAAAGGCTTAAAAGCTGGCGATGCAATCCAGTCTGGTGTTGATGCACCAATCAAACCTGGTAATGCATTACCAATGCGTAATATGCCTGTAGGTTCGACTGTTCACAACGTAGAATTAAAACCAGGTAAAGGTGCTCAAATCGCACGTTCTGCTGGTGCATACGTTCAAATCCTTGCTCGTGATGGTCAGTATGTAACATTACGTCTTCGTTCAGGCGAAGTTCGTAAAGTTGAATCTGATTGTCGTGCGACTCTAGGTGAAGTAGGCAATGCTGAGCATATGCTTCGTTCACTTGGTAAAGCAGGTGCAAATCGCTGGCGTGGTATTCGTCCGACAGTTCGTGGTGTTGCCATGAACCCGGTAGATCACCCACACGGTGGTGGTGAAGGTCGTACATCTGGTGGTCGTCATCCTGTGTCTCCATGGGGTAAGCCGACTAAAGGTGCGAAGACGCGTAAGAACAAGCGTACGGATAAATTTATAGTACGTCGTCGTACTAAGTAATATTGAGGAATAGCCATGCCACGCTCTCTCAAGAAGGGTCCTTTTATAGACCTACACTTGCTGAAGAAGGTAGAGAAAGCTTTGGAAAGCGGTGAGAAAAAGCCAATTAAAACTTGGAGCCGTCGTTCAATGATCATACCTAACATGATCGGATTGACCATTGCTGTCCATAATGGTCGCCAGCACGTACCAGTTTTCGTTTCTGACGAAATGATCGGTCACAAACTAGGTGAATTTGCACCAACTCGCACTTACCGTGGCCATGCTGCGGATAAGAAAGCGAAGAAACGATAAGAGGGGAAGATAAATGCAAGCATTAGCTAAACATAAATTCGCCTCTGGTTCGGCGCAAAAAGCACGTCTAGTTGCAGATCAGATCCGCGGGTTACCTGTAGATCGCGCACTAGAAATCCTGGCGTACAGCCCTAAGAAAGCGGCTGTATTAGTTAAGAAAGTACTTGAGTCTGCTATTGCTAACGCAGAGCATAACGAAGGTGCTGACATTGATGAGCTTCGTATAACAACGATCTTTGTGGACGATGGTCCTACAATGAAACGTATTATGCCTCGTGCTAAAGGACGCGCAGATCGCATCCTTAAGCGTACAAGCCATATCACTGTTATGGTTTCAGATAGCTAGGAGTATAAGTAATGGGACAAAAAGTTCATCCTACTGGTATTCGCCTAGGTATATCTAAACCTTGGGTTTCTACCTGGTACGCGAGTTCAAAAGATTTCTCTGCACAGCTTTTTGGCGATCACAAAGTTCGTACATTCCTTACTAAGGAATTAAAAACGGCTTCTGTGTCTAAAATCGTTATTGAGCGTCCAGCAAAATCAATCCGAGTAACAATTCACACGGCTCGTCCGGGTGTTGTTATCGGTAAAAAAGGCGAAGACGTAGAAAAATTACGTCAAGCGGTAACTAAAATCGCTGGTGTACCTGCTCAGATTAATATCTCTGAAGTACGTAAACCAGAACTAGATGCACAACTAGTAGCAGACGGCATTGCCTCTCAACTAGAACGTCGTGTTATGTTCCGTCGCGCTATGAAGCGTTCGGTACAAAATGCAATGCGCATCGGTTCTAAAGGGATTAAAGTTGAAGTTAGCGGTCGTCTTGGCGGCGCTGAAATCGCACGTTCAGAATGGTATCGTGAAGGTCGTGTACCTCTACATACTCTTCGTGCTGATATCGATTACGCAACTTCTGAAGCCTTAACCACTTATGGTATCATTGGTGTTAAAGTTTGGATCTTCAAAGGCGAAGTTATTGGTGGTTTACCACTAGTACAAGAGCAAGAGAAGCCAGCTAAACGCGCACCAAAGAAAGCCAAGAAAAGTGCTAAGTAGAGGTAGCGAGTAATGTTACAGCCAAAACGTACAAAATTCCGTAAAATGCACAAAGGCCGCAACCGCGGTTTAGCGCAAAACGGTAACAAAGTAAGCTTCGGTACTTTCGGATTGAAAGCAACTGGCCGTGGCCGTATGACTGCTCGTCAAATCGAAGCAGCTCGTCGTGCTATGACGCGTCACGTGAAACGTCAAGGTAAAATCTGGATTCGTGTCTTCCCTGACAAACCGATTACAGAAAAACCTCTTGAAGTTCGTATGGGTAAAGGTAAAGGTTCTGTTGAATATTGGGTTGCTGAAATTCAGCCTGGTAAAGTACTTTACGAAATGGAAGGTGTTTCAGAAGAGCTTGCTCGTGAAGCGTTTGACCTTGCTGCTCGTAAACTGCCATTCAAAACAACTTTCGTAACTCGGACGGTAATGTGATGAAAGCTAGCGAACTAAAAGATAAAAGCGTAGAAGAGCTTAATGCTGAACTTCTAGGACTACTTCGTGAGCAATTTAATATGCGCATGCAAGCTAGCACTGGTCAGTTAGCTCAGACACACACGCTAAGAACAGTACGCCGCGATATCGCGCGTGTAAAAACAGTTATTAACCAGAAGGCAGGTCAATAATGAGCGATAAAATTCGTACTCTTCAAGGCCGTGTAATCAGCGACAAGATGGAAAAATCTTTCACTATCGCTATCGCACGTTATGTGAAGCACCCAATCTATGGGAAATTCATTAAACGTACGACTAAGTTACACGTACATGACGAAAATAACACAGCAAAAGCGGGTGACGTAGTTACTATCCGTGAATGCGCACCAATTTCTAAGAATAAATCTTGGACTTTAGTAGACGTTATTTCTAGTCCAAAACAAGCTTAATTTTTAATTAAGTTAGTTTTGTAAAAAAGCCCTGGCATTAGCCGGGGCTTTTTGTTTTCTGGAACTGCCTTGTCTTGAAACGTGTTTACACATTTAGGACTTATACCAATCCGCAATAATACTTAATCATTTTGTGGGGCTAAACGTGTCGCTACCTGCGTTAAAAAATGCTCATTTAGAACAACTAAATAGCGAATTTCTGCCTAGCTATCAACACGTTTTTCCAGCCTCAAAATAGATCACTTAATTAAGCGAATTGGTATTATCTTTTTATCAGAAATACAAAAGCATGCAGGGTAGTTTTCTGGTTTGTGTCATCAACTCCGTTGTTGCTATATATTTTTTAGTATCAGAACTAGTGGCTGAATCATAAAAGTTTGATTATAAGCTTACATATCTCAGTAACTTTAATACTTGCTATAGGCATCTCAGCCGTAGCGTTACTTTTCTCTTACTTTATTTCAATGTTACAGTTTTAAGGTATCGAAAATAGATATTCAAATATAACTTAATCATTCGCTTGTCTGGTTTTTTTATGTCTAAAACCTCAATTTATCGCCTTAAATGAATATTCTGGTATGATTAGCAAATATGCGCTTTTGAATGAATTTTTGAGGTAATAATGACGCGTAGTTTTGAATTTCATTTAACTGATGAGATTGCCACGGTTGCAATGGGTAATCGCGTTGCTGATATTATAGAGCAAGGTGCGGTTATTTATTTACATGGTGATTTAGGTGCTGGTAAAACAACGTTTACACGAGGTGTAGTGCAAGGCTTTGGCCATACAGGTAAGGTTAAAAGCCCGACCTATACACTAGTAGAACCTTATGAGCTTGAGCGTGCAAATGTTTATCATTTTGACTTATACCGCTTAGGTGATCCTGAAGAACTCGAATACATGGGAATACGCGATTATTTCTCAGCAGACGCAATTTGTGTTGTTGAATGGCCTGAAAAGGGTGGTGAATTTATTCCTGTGCCTGATTTAGATATTACTCTAAGCTATGTGGGTAACGAACGTAAAATTGTTATAAATAGTGCGAGTGAGCGCGGTATAGCAATTGTCGAAAAACTAAATAATCAATAATAATATAGTTAAGGCAGTAATTATCCAATGAGCCGAGGTGTAGTTAAACTTTTTATTTATCTTATGGTTATCACCATAAGCTTGCCGCTATGGGCTAAAAACACAATCAATAGTGTGCGTGTATGGCCGTCTCCAGATAGTACGCGCGTGGTATTTGATTTAAATGATAAGCCCGACTTTAGCTATTTCATGCTTAAAAACCCTAGCCGCCTAGTGATTGATTTAGAAAATACTAGCGAGTTAAAAATATTGCCAGGTGTGCCCCCGAAACATCAAATAGTAAGCAAATTACGTTACTCAAAACCTAAAAATAAACAAAGCGTACGTTTAGTATTTGAATTAAGCGCGCCAATAAAGCCAGTGGTATTTGCCCTCGCACCTACAGGCCCTTATAAAAATAGACTCGTTGTTGATTTATATAATAAAAGCCAAGCTACTACAGTTGTTTCTCCTGCTCAAACAGCCGCTAAAAACCGTCAACTAAGCCAAGAGCGCGACATTGTTATTGCGATTGATGCGGGGCATGGCGGCGAAGATCCTGGTTCAATAGGGCCATCAGGCACCTACGAAAAAACAGTTACACTGCAAATTGCGAAACGTTTAGAGCGCATGATTGATGGCGAACGTGGCATGATTTCGCGCATGGTACGAAGCGGTGACTATTTTGTAAAATTAAATACCCGTACTAATCGAGCCCGTGAAAAAAAGGCAGATTTTTTTGTTTCTATTCATGCTGATGCATTTACAAGCCCTGGGCCAAATGGTGCCTCTGTGTGGGTTTTATCATTAAGACGTGCTAATTCAGAAATAGGTAAATGGATAGAAGATAAAGAAAAACACTCCGAGCTTTTAGGTGGCGCTGCTGATGTAATGAAAGATGCCGCCAATGAAAAATATCTAGCACAAGCGTTGCTTGATATGTCGATGGACCACTCTATGAAAACTGGCTTAAATGTAGCTGACGAAGTGGTTAAAGAGCTTCGTAAGGTTGCCAAACTGCATAAAAAAGATCCCCAGCATGCGAGCCTTGCAGTACTAAAATCACCAGATATTCCATCTATTTTGGTAGAAACGGGGTTTATATCTAACCCGCGAGAAGAAAAGCTACTTAAAAGCCCTAATCATCAAGAGCGTTTAGCTAAAGCGATATTTACTTCAATTAAAAATTATTATTTGAAAAATCCGCCGGATGATTCTTTATTTGCTAAATTAAAGTCGCAATATCCAACAAAGCATAAAGTACGCCCCGGTGAATCTTTAAGTATGTTAGCGAGTCGCTATGGCGTTACAGTCAATAAATTAAAACAAGTTAATAAGCTTAGTTCTAATACCTTATTTATTGGGCAAGAGCTCGATATACCTCAAAGTTAGTCATTATTATTAGCGCAATGTTTGCTAGGAAGTCTCATGAATATTGAAATATTACCCGCGCGTTTAGCCAACCAAATTGCCGCAGGCGAAGTGGTTGAGCGCCCAGCGTCGGTAGTAAAAGAGCTTGTTGAAAATAGCTTAGATGCTGGCGCAACGCGTATTCAAATTGATATTGAGCGCGGCGGCCACAAACTTATTCGTATTCGTGATAATGGCGCAGGGATAAGTAAAGATGAGCTAACGCTCGCACTTTCTCGCCACGCGACAAGTAAATTAAAATCACTTGATGACCTTGAAAACATTTGCTCACTTGGCTTTAGAGGGGAAGCACTTGCGTCAATTAGTTCTGTGTCGCGTTTAACGCTGAGCTCAAAACCAAAAGAGCAAGAAGCAGCTTGGCAAGCTTTTGCAGAAGGCCGCGACATGGCCGTTCAAGTAAAACCTGTAGCGCATCCCGATGGCACAACCATTGAAGTAAAAGATTTATTTTTTAATACTCCAGCACGTCGTAAATTTTTACGCACCGAAAAAACTGAATTTAGCCATATTGATGAGTTGATAAAGCGTATTGCGCTTAGTCGCTTTGATGTCTCTATTACACTAACTCACAACGAAAAAGTAGTAAGGCAGTATCGTGCCAAAACTGATCCCTCTCAGGCTATAACACGCGTAGCACAAGTTGCAGGTAAGGCCTTTGCTGAGCAAGGTTTGCATATTCAATCAGGAGAGGCTGGCCTACAGCTGCATGGTTGGGTGCTACCTGTAGGCTCAGCGAATACGACTCAGTACACTTATGTGAATAATCGCATGATGCGCGATAAGCTTATTTTGCATGCTATACGCCAGGCATTTGAAGAAGTAAGTGGAACACAAGAATTACCCGGTTTTGTCATTTATATTGATATTGACCCTCGGCAGGTTGATGTAAATGTTCACCCTGCTAAGCATGAAGTGCGTTTTCATCAAGGGCGGTTAATTCATGATTTTATATTGCAAGCTATTAAGCAGGTAGTAGTGCCATTGCAAGGCGAATTCACTAACGAATCAGCGAGCACAGAAGCAGAATTCACGCCAGCGTTCATTGAGTCAACGCATAGCAGTGCTAATAATATAGAAAGCGAAGGAGTGTTTGATTACCCTAAATCGCAATTACAGCCTTCTTACTCTGGAAGTGCTGGTAGCTCAAGTTCGTCCTCAGGTACTAGAAGTGTTGGCGGTACATACCGTGCTACACCAAGCACGAGCCATCATGACGTAAATGCGTTTTATCAAGGAGTGAGTGAGCAACACGCCGCACATTTTGATAATGCAGCCAATATATCTGCTGCACAACACCAGTCAGTATCTGTTGATAATGTCTTAAAAGCTGTTTCTATTATAAGTGTTAGTGAAGGAGTGTGTGTCTTTAGTGAAGAGCAGCAATTGTATTGCTCACATTTTAAATATGCATTAGTTGATGATTGGCATAATCAAATTAAAGAGTTCGGAAGTTTAGAAGGGAAAGCCCTTTTGTTACCAGTGCGAGTAAACTTAGAAAAAGAAGATTGCTTACTTATAGAATCCCAGCAATCGTGGTTTACCTTACTTGGTTTTGAACTTGTAATAGAAAAACAATTTGTAATGGTTAAAAAATTGCCAGCGTGTTTATATTTACTTGACGTAAGTGCAGCGGTAGGTGAGCTACTTGATGCGTGTAAAGCAAAACTTGAAAATATAGAAAATTGGTTAGAATGGCAAATGAAATGCGTGCCGACCCGATTTTATTTAAGCAATGTATTTTTAGCGCAACAAATGCGCTTACAAAATAATCCACAAACTATTGAACGCTTGCGTAAAAAAGCAGTTAAAATAGAGCTAAATCACTATTTAACGCAATTAGATTAAGGTATCAGTGTTGAGTAATTTACCAGTTATATTTTTAATGGGTCCAACTGCAGCAGGTAAAACAGCATTGGCAATCTCGCTGTGCGAGCATTTAAATACAGAAATAATCAGCGTAGATTCAGCGCTAGTGTATAAAGGTATGGACATTGGTACAGCAAAACCTGATGCCGAAGAATTAGCCAAAGCTCCGCATCATTTAATTGATCTACTTGACCCGAGTGAAACGTATTCAGTTGCAGATTTTAGGCGCGATGCAGTGCAAAAAATTGACGAATTTCACAGACAAGGTAAAGTGCCTGTATTGGTTGGAGGTACAATGCTGTACTTCAAATCTTTAATTGATGGTTTATCGCCATTACCTGAAGCAGATACAGAGATAAGAGCAGAGTTAGAAGCGCAAGCGAAAGAATTTGGCTGGCCTCATTTATATAAAGAATTAGTTAAAGTTGACCCAAAAGCAGCCGAAAAAATAAGTGAAAATGATTCACAAAGAATTAATCGGGCTTTAGAGGTTTACAGGTTAACTGGTAAGGCCATGACTGAGTTGCAAATGCAAAAACAGCCGGCTTTACCTTATACTTTTCATCAATTTGCGATTGCACCGCAAGAACGCAGTGAATTACACCGCCGAATTGAAGAAAGGTTTAAAATAATGATTGATCAGGGGTTTGAAAATGAAGTTTCGACCCTATATCTACGTAAGGATTTACACCCCAATATGCCTTCTATTCGTTGTGTTGGTTATAGACAAATGTGGGATTACCTTGCGGGTGAAACAAACCATGATGAAATGGTTTTTCGTGGCATCGCAGCAACACGTCAGCTGGCAAAACGGCAGTTAACGTGGCTTCGTAGTTGGCCTGATGTTACTTGGTTAACAACAGGCGACGAAGAAAACTTGCATCGTGTAGTAAGTTCGCTAAGCTAGTAGTAGTTGAATATTGTTTTTTATCAAATAAGTTCAGCCACTTAATTATAATAACACCTAGAACGAAGGAACAATAACATGGCAAAAGGCCAATCGTTACAAGACCCATTTTTGAATGCACTACGACGTGAGCGCATTCCAGTATCAATCTTTTTAGTAAATGGCATAAAATTACAAGGCAAAATTCAGTCATTTGACCAATTTGTTATTTTACTAGAGAACACCGTAAATCAAATGGTTTATAAGCATGCAATTTCTACAGTTGTCCCTGCTCGCGCAGTTAACTTCCAAGCAGTTCAAGGGAGTGAAGACACTGAAGAGGCAGAAGCTGGAAACTTTTAATTAGGAGCATAATGTTTGTTTGACCGCTATGAATCCGGCGAACAGGCAATTTTAGTTCATATCGACTTACCTAAAGAAGGAGATCGTGAAGATCTTCATGAATTAGAAATGTTGGTATCTTCTGCTGGTGTTAGTAGTTTGGCGGTTGTGCAAGGCAGCCGTCAAGCACCACATCCGAAACTATTCGTCGGTACCGGTAAAGCAGAAGAAATAGCTGAGATTGTCAAAATCCACAAAGCAGATGTCGTAATTTTTAATCATCAACTCAGGCCATCACAAGAGCGTAATTTAGAGCGCGTTTGTCAATGTCGTGTGCTTGATAGAACGACGCTAATTCTTGATATTTTTGCCCAGCGCGCACGTACCCACGAGGGTAAGCTGCAAGTTGAATTGGCTCAACTTCGCCATATGTCGACTCGATTAATTCGAGGCTGGACTCACCTCGAACGTCAAAAAGGCGGGATTGGTTTACGTGGTCCTGGTGAAACTCAACTTGAAACTGACAGAAGATTACTTCGTGCCCGTATCCAAAATATTCGTGCACGTTTAGCAAAAGTTGCAGTGCAACGTGAACAAGGTAGGCGAGCTCGTACTCGCAACGAAATACCTACAGTTTCATTAGTTGGTTATACCAATGCGGGTAAATCTACATTATTTAATCGAATTACAAATTCAGATGTATACGCGGCCGATCAGTTGTTTGCCACGCTTGACCCGACTCTACGTAAGCTTGAGTTAGGTGATGTTGGCCCTGTTATCTTAGCTGATACAGTGGGCTTTATTCGTCACCTACCACATGACTTAGTTGCTGCTTTTAAAGCAACGCTTACTGAAACTCGCGAAGCTGATTTGCAGTTACATGTAATTGATGCAGCAGACTCACGTCTGCAAGAAAATATTGAACAAGTACAATCGGTGCTTAAAGAAATTGAGGCCGACGAAGTACCACAGCTATTAATTTATAATAAAATTGATGCGCTGGATAACGTAAGCCCACGTATTGATCGAGACGACGAAGGCCAACCTATAAGAGTATGGCTTAGCGCTCAGACTGGTGAAGGGTGTGAATTACTTAGCGAGGCTATCAGTGAGTTACTAGCTAAGAAGATGTTTAACGAAACATTATTTCTTACGCCATTGTATGGTCGCTTAAGAGCTGCATTGTTCAGCTTAAATGCAGTGCATGAAGAGCAATTTGATGAGCAAGGTAATTGGCTGTTAGATGTTAGAATGCCAATGGTTGAGTGGAATCGTTTAATTAAAGAATTTGGTCCTGAAATTGCTGGTTTTATCAACCGTAATTAAAAATTGACGTTTTAATGTCGGTTTTTGTATGAGAAACGCGGTAGATTTGTTAGATTTAACCCAATTTCCTAATTTATTTAGATAACAATGGAGTATAGCTATGGCCTGGAATGAACCGGGTAATAATGGCAATGACAAAGATCCGTGGAATAATAAAGGCGGACGTGATCAAGGCCCACCTGATTTAGACGAGGTGTTCCGCAAGTTTAGTAACAAGTTCAGCGGCTTATTTGGCGGGAAAAAATCCGGCAATGGTAGCGGCGGTGGACTTGGCGGAGCCGGTATTTCATTCATACTTATTATCGCCGTTATTGTATGGGCGTTAAGTGGTATTTATACGGTTAAAGAAGCCGAGCGTGGTGTGGTTCTACAATTTGGTAAATATGACCGAATTGCTGATCCTGGTTTGCGTTGGAAAATGACTTTCATCGAAACGGTAATCCCAGTAGATATTGAAGCAGTTCGTTCATTATCGGCTTCTGGTTTTATGCTTACTGAAGACGAAAACGTAGTGAGCGTTGAGTTTCAGGTGCAATACCGTGTTATTGACCCATACCTTTATGAATTTAGCGTAACTAACGCTGATAGTAGCTTAGAAGAAGCGCTAGACAGTGCACTGCGTTATGTTGTGGGCCATGCAAAAATGGACCAAGTATTAACTAATGGCCGTGAGGTTGTTCGTCAAAATACATGGGATGAGCTTAATAAGATTATCGAACCATATAACTTAGGTTTAATTGTTACTGACGTGAACTTTAAAGACTCTCGTCCACCAACTGAAGTTAAAGATGCATTTGATGATGCAATTGCTGCACAAGAAGATGAAGAACGTTTCATCCGTGAAGCAGAAGCATATGCTCGTGAAATTGAACCGCGTGCTCGTGGTCAAGTAACGCGTATGACTCAAGAAGCGGAAGGTTATCAAGAGCGCATTACATTGGAAGCACAAGGTGAGGTAGCTCGCTTTGAAAAGCTTTTACCTGAATATCAAGCAGCTAAAGAAGTTACTCGTGAGCGCTTATACATTGATGCAATGGAAGAAGTGTTAGGGAGTAGTTCTAAAATATTGGTTGATGTTAAAGGCGGCAATAACATGATGTATTTACCTCTTGATAAAATCATGGACAAGCAAGGAACCGCAACACGAGTTGCACTTCCAAGTTCAAGTGATATTCAAGACTTACGTAATAAAGTTAATACGTCGCGCAATAGCTCTGTTAATAGTGGCAATGACCGCTTTAACAACGACCGCTTCAATGATGGGAGATAATCATAATGAAAAACTTTAGTTTAGTAATACTATTAGCTGCCATTGTTATGTCTTTCTCATCGGTATTTGTTGTACCTGAAGGGCAAAAAGCAATTGTAATGTTATTCAGTAAAGTACAAAAAGATAGCGACGATAAAGCGATTGTATATGGCCCAGGCCTACAATTTAAAGTTCCATTTTTTAGCCAAGTACGTCGTATTGATGCACGTATTCAAACGCTAGATGGTGCGCCAGATCGCTTTGTTACTAGCGAGAAAAAAGACTTAATTGTTGATTCGTTTGTAAAATGGCGCGTTAATGACTTTAGTGCTTTTTACTTACGTGCTCGTGGCGATAAGCAATATGCTGAAACGCTACTTAAGCAAAAAGTAAACAATGGTCTTCGTACAAACTTTGGTACACGTACAATTCGCGAAATTGTATCAGGTGAGCGTAGCGAGTTGATGGAAGAAGCGTTAGTACAAGCTTCTGAAAGTGCACGTGAGCTAGGTATTGAAGTACTAGACGTACGTGTTAAGCAAATCAACCTACCACAAGAAGTGAGTAGCTCTATTTACCAACGTATGCGCGCTGAGCGTACTGCGGTTGCAAAAGAGCACCGCTCTGAAGGTCAGGAAAAAGCAGAGACTATTCGTGCGGGAGTTGACCGTCGAGTAACTGTAATGCTTGCTGATGCTGAGCGTAATGCACGTTCTGTACGTGGTCAAGGCGATGCTGATGCTGCAGGCATTTATGCTAATGCGTACAACAAAGACCCTGAGTTCTTTAGTTTTGTACGTTCGCTGGAAGCTTACAAAAAGACTTTTAAAGATAAGCAAGATGTTATGGTGCTTTCACCAGATAGCGACTTCTTCCAATATATGAAAGGCGCTAAAGCTCAATAGACTTTACGTTAATTATTTAAAAGTTAAAAAGCCTCGCATTTGCGGGGCTTTTTGTTAAATACAAACTAGTGCGTTAAATCACTGTTATTTATGTGGTTATTGGTCAATATTTGGATATAACAATTGCCCGCAGAAAAAATAAGCTGAACAGGGGTGATCTTTACTTTAGTTTTCTGGTAAAATCTCGTCCTAATTTTCTCTAAGTGAATTTACGATGGGTAAAAACGTTGTTGTATTAGGCACCCAATGGGGTGACGAAGGAAAGGGTAAGGTAGTTGATCTCCTTACAGACAAAGCATCTTTAGTAGTTCGTTATCAAGGTGGCCACAATGCGGGTCATACTTTAGTTATCGAAGGTGAAAAGACGGTTCTACACCTTATTCCATCGGGTGTATTACGTGACAATGTTAAATGTGTGATTGGTAATGGTGTAGTTTTATCACCAGAAGCGCTAATGAGAGAAATTGGCATGCTAGAAGAACGTGGCGTACCAGTACGCGAGCGTCTTTTAATAAGTGAAGCATGTCCACTAATCTTGCCTTTCCATGTTGCATTAGATGTAGCCCGCGAAACTGCTCGTGGCGATAAGCCAATTGGTACAACTGGCCGTGGTATCGGTCCTGCGTACGAAGATAAAGTGGCGCGCCGTGGTTTACGCGTAGGTGATTTATTTAATCCTGAAGTTTTTGCAGCTAAATTAAAAGAAGTTCTTGAGTACCATAACTTCACTTTAGTTAACTACTACAAAGTAGATGCTGTAGATTTTCAAAAAACGTTTGATGATGCAATGGCTGTTGCAGATATCTTAAAAGCAATGGTTGTAGATGTAACTGAGCTTTTAGATCAAACGCGTTTAGCAGGCGAAAACATTTTATTTGAAGGTGCACAAGGTACGTTACTTGATATCGATCACGGTACTTACCCTTATGTAACATCTTCAAATACTACAGCTGGTGGCGTTGCTACTGGTGCAGGTTTTGGTCCATTAAACCTTGATTACGTTTTAGGTATTATTAAAGCGTACACTACACGTGTTGGTTCAGGTCCTTTCCCTACAGAGCTTTACGACGGTCTTGAGAAACAAGATCCAGTTGGTAAGCACTTAGGTGATAAAGGCCATGAGTTTGGCGCTACAACAGGTCGACTTCGTCGTACTGGTTGGTTAGATGCAGTGGCTATGCGCCGTGCGGTTCAAATCAACAGTATTTCAGGTTTTTGTTTAACTAAGCTTGATGTTTTAGATGGCTTAGAAACGCTTAAAATCTGTATTGGTTACAAGCTTGAAGATGGCACAGTTACTAACGTAACACCATTAGCAGCTGAAGGTTACGATAAAGTAACGCCAGTATACGAAGAAATGCCAGGTTGGTCAGAAAACACTGTTGGTGTAACGAGTCTTGACGGTTTACCAAAAGCTGCGATTGACTACATCAAGCGTATTGAAGAAATTACGGGTGTTCCAATTGATATTATTTCTACAGGTCCAGACCGCGTGGAAACTATGGTACTTCGCAACCCGTTTGCGTAATTACCATTAGATTAAAAAAAGCTGCCTAGTGCAGCTTTTTTTGTATCTAAAATTCACCTTGGAACGATCTTTGTATATATTTTAATAAGTTTATTTTTATAAGTGGTGAGCATGCGTTTATTTTACCGTAATTGCGTATTAAGGCTTTCATTAATTCCACTGTCTTTATTTATAGCAACCAACAGCTTAGCTACAGAAAGCCCTGCTGCTGTACCGCTGTATACAGAATCTGAGCTAATTGCGTTAATAAATAAAAATACGCATTTAGCGCGGGTGAAGGCAGATGATTGCCAGTTAGTGCAAGATATAGAAGCACGAGCCAATAAAATGGCATTGCCGTCTTATCAATTTTTATACGGCGATATGCTGGCTTATAACGTGTGCGTGGATCGTAATGTAGAGTTAGGTGTGTATTACATGCGAAAAGCGGCTGAGCAAGGCTTAGCGGCAGCGCTAGAGCAGTTAGGGCGTTACTACGACACCGGGCGTTTAGTTCAGCAAGATAAAGCAATGGCAATTACGTATTTGCGTGAAGCGTCGTCGCAAGGCAATTTAAAAGCACAACTACGTTTGGTTAAATTATTTAATGATGGCTATGGCAGCCCGCGTGATTTTGAAGATGCATACCGCTGGCTATTTAATTCTATGGTGGCAGATAAAGCGACTCATAAAAAAATTGAGCGAGCGTTGACTAAGTTAGCGCAAAAAATGCCAGATAGTGTGGTTGCGCGAGCTCGTCTTCCTATTTAATGGCTCTTAAAAAACAAAACCCTAACTTTTTAAGTAGGGGATTAAGAAATTAAGGGATAACATTGTTATCCCTTACCTTGAACCTGAGATGTAATTTATTATATTTCATAAGGTTATAATAAGGAAGAGTATACTTAAACATTGATTTGCAATATGAATTAGTTTTATATCAATAAGTTACAAAGATAAAACCATTTTAATGAGAGGCAAAACTATAATTATATAATTCCATGCATTAAGATTTGTTGCAAGCCCATTTTAATATTCATCCATAATTCAAAGTAAGATTTTTTAAGCTAACTTTATAGATATTCTTCTTCCAGCAAGTTCAATCACTTCAGGTGGACTTTCTTCATGTAGAGAGTTGATGAACCTTCTAATTTTTGTTTTACTCTTAAGTGAAAGATGTTTAACCTCATTTCGCTCTCTGTATAAGTCTAATTGATGTGGTGTAGCTAAAAGTCTTGCATTCGTTATCAGTCTCTTAGACTTGATGAAAGCTAGTCTTTCATCACAAATCATTAATAAAAGTTTCTCTATAGCGTCAATTTTCTTGTTTATAAAGGTGAGCGCTTGCGTTTCAGTTGTAACGTTGACCCCTTTCCATAAGGGTTCGTGATGTGAAAGTCTATTTCTAAACGGTCTAATTTCAGATACTAATTTAAATGCCTGATCACGGGTATTATTTGAACTTTGATGTGACCAATTTTTAAATACAGCATTTGTTACTTTAGGCCATAAAAAATCTGTCCCATTTAATTTATACAAACACCTATGTAAAGAAAACTCCCATGTGCTAAATTCAGTTTCTGCAACAATACAATTAAAATCTGGCTTATGATTATGAGGTAAGTTTTGTTGGTTGTTCGATCTTCTTTTTTTATTTTCTTTTTGCAACCATTTTGTTCTTGCTGATTCAAAATTTCTTTTTAAGTTAACATAATTATAATCTTGAGAACCATTGTTTCTTGGCATATGATTAATTTTTTCGTGCCAGTAAGTTCCAAATTCGTTTACAGCTGCATCATTGATTGAATTTCTTAATGATATTTCAACAGATTGTAATAAAGGATAAATAGCTCCACACAGGACTTTATTCCAAATATAGACACCATATATTTCATGATCTGTATGTCCTTGGAAGAAATTTTGATAAGTTCTTATTCTTGAGTGAGATACAGTCTTTTGAATAGCGTTATATTGAAAACTCATAATCTGTTACTTTTAAATTAGTAATAATAAAATTAAATGATAACATATAGATAAAATTTAAAGAATTTCTATCTAACTACGGAAATAGATTTGACAGAACAAATGTTTAGTAATATTATTATAGACAGCTAGTGCAGATCCCTTGTTCAATATCTGGCACAATGGCATTGAAAAATACATAGCTAGTGTAGAACCCTGCAATGCACTTCTGACACAACGGCACAAGAGGCAACCCTTATACGGAAACGTGTAGGGGTTTTGTCTTTTTAGGATTAAACTTTGATCATCAAATTCATGTTTTTATTTTCTAATAAGATTTTTGCTGGTGTAAATTCAATTAAATCATAAATACTAAAAGCTTTATCAACTAAACCAAGCCTTTGAGCTGGTGTTAATGCTTTTCGCTTATAACCATGTTTGATATTATTTTTCTCATCCGTTAAAACGTAATTATGATAAACCCTGAAAATTTCAATTAGCATACAAATGTGTTTAGGGTTATATGGTGCGTAACCACTCCATACTGAGTCAGATTGAGATGCTGTCGCTATTGGTCTTTCCATCATATTAAGTCTTCGTCTTAACATTAAAAAATAGTTATCTACTGCATGTAGAGAAGCTTGTTCCATTAGATCTTCATCTGGTGTCGTAAGGAACTTAACATCTATGTGTTTTGCTTTCACAAGCGGTTTAGGTTGCGAAAACCAACTATAGTGACTAAGTTCTTCTTCAATATCATCAGTAATATGATTTCTTAGCAACATCGCATTTAATTTATTAGCTTTTATTAAATCAACATAGGTTTTGGTTAAAGCTAATTCAAAACCAATATCATTATCCGCAAAAATGGTAACTTCTTTGGCTCTATTGAAGTATGTTTTCAGTAACTCATAATGAGATAAGGCGCTATAAGTTTGATGTAATAAAAGATGCTTTGATGGTGGCTTTAAGTCACGATCTTCAAATATTCCCTCTTCAGGTAAAACATATTGTTGATATCGTCTTTTAAACGGCTCTTTTTTGTATTCACCAATACGAATAAATTCCTTAAACAATGATTCATAATTCGAAGTAAAGTCAAAATTTAGTGTACTACCAAATACAAAACGGGATCTATTTTCTACAGAGCTTATGTTAACGATTTTTGTTCTTCTCACATCTGTTTTTTGTGTCCAGTTGGCATAAAAATGTTGCCTATCTGAACTAACTTTTAAATGTTTATTTTCTAATTTCTCTAAATTCTGTTTTAACTGATATTGATCAAATTGTATGCATTGGTTATAAAAAAACTCAATTCTTGAATATATAACTGCTGGATTTAATAAAAGCTTATCTCTAATGCGGTTAATGATTCCTTTGTTTACAAACTCAAGGAAAAGTTGATAATTAACCTGGTGATTTGTTTGCCCTTTTTGAGCATTTAAAGGTACGGTAAATTTAGTTTTGCATGACTTACATTTAAATGTTTGCGAGGATAATTCATCTTCTCTTTTATGATTTCCATCATGATCAGGGTGAACTATTTGGGGTATGCTCTTATTGACATCAATAGCCTTTCGATTTTGACTATCTAACCAATACAATTCAGGCTTTTCTAAAATACCATACTGAGTGTGTTCACAAGCTGGCAAAAGTCTCTGAACCTTACGATCTTTGCCTCTAGTACGCTTAGTAATTAATCTATAACGCCTACCTTCAGATATGCCTTTACGTTTATTTTCAGCTTGTCCTGAATTTGGACAACTAGGATCAATTAACTTAAATATATTTAATAGCCGTTCTGTTTCTTGGTACGATGATTTATTACTTAAGATGGTTGTGGTGTATTTACACAATTTACACCTTAGAAGTAAGCTACTTGGTCTATTGGGTCTTCTTTTGAGCTGAATCCCGTAATCACCACCAATGCTAGTATAATCACCGCTAGGCTTTAATTTAGGTTGTTCTGGTGGTTTACCATAATTACTACAAAGAGGATTTTTGCAAAAGTTTAGCTGAAGCCCTTTATATGCTTTTGGAAATGGAAATTTTTCTTTTTCTCTATTTTTGTTTTTGTTCGGAACATTTTTCAGTTGTTCTATATCTTTATCATCAAAAGCAATTAGTAGCTTTGCCGTTAATATTGAATCAATTAACGCCCCATGAATTTTTCTTTCAGATATATCAATATGATGAATGCTACATGCAGAGTCTAAATTTATTTTTCTTCCAAACCTATTTGATGCTTCTTTAAATAAACATCTGCTTTTAAATGCTTCGCTAAACCTTAGAGTCTGTCCAGCTAATAAAGCTTCATGATCTAAAAATTTTAAATCAAAACCTTTATGATAAAAAATTAGAGTTGCATCACCGATGAATGAAATAACATCTTCAAATACTTCTGAAAATAGGGGTTTATCTTTTAAAAAGTCATCTTTAATTTGATGAATTTTAAATGCACTTTTCGTGCTTTTTCTTCTTTGTGGGTTTAAATAGGTCTGGAACTGTTTACCAGTGATCACATAGTTAACTACTTCGATCAAGGCTATTTCAATAACTCGATGATTACCACGATACGGGTCTAAGCCTGTAGTTTCGGTGTCTACAACTACATATCTATTCATGATAATCTCCAATCAAATTGATGGAGTTATATTATAGTACAACTTTTAAACAAAGTACATTTTGTATAACATCCTGTTTTATAACAATTATAATATACGAACCAATGATTTACCTCTCATTGCTTTGCAGTAATCTATTGATAGTAAATATAAAAATAAAAAAGGATGCTTAAAAGCATCCTTCAATATCTTAATCCCCTACTTTTTAAGTTAGGGTTTTTGAGTTTTTACTACCTGTAAAAGTGTTTAACTTTCTTCTTTAGCCTTTGTTTGCGGGTCTTTTAAGACCGACATTTTAGGCGGCTGTAATGCAACAACACGCTCGCCTTCTTGCGGCGGTTTTTCCATGTTAATTGTAAATGGTCTTAGCTTAATTGGCGTATCGTCGTCGCTGTCTTTATCACCTTTAAGAATAAACAAAGGGATAGCCTCAGGGTTCATTTCTAGGTATTGCTCCCAGCTAAACTCATCCGAGATACGTGTTGAACTAACCTTACCGCCTTTAGCTATAATACTGCTCAAACGTGCGTATGAGCCTTCGTCGCCAAACAGTATTTGTCTAGATAAAAACGTTGCACTGTCTTTATTTGCTTTAGCATGCGACGTTGATGAGCGAAGCGAAAATACATTTTTTTCATTAAGTAAATGCGAAAAGTATTGAACGCCTAGCGCATTATGATGACGGTTTGGCGATAGCGCTAAGACACTGCGAATAGTTGTTAGAGGTAAGTAGCGTTCAGCATGCTCTGATTGCGGGTTACCATAATAACAAGCTAAGCCATCCATACGTGCCATTCTGCAGTTTTCCCATGCAGGATCTGAAAGGTGAACCGGAATATTCTGCTCTTGTAAGCCACGTCCAATTGCACGCGATACATGGTTTGCACCAATAATTAATATTGTGTTTGGCGATGGTTGGCGTACACCTAATAGCTTGGCAACAGGGATGGCTGTTAAGCTTTGCAGCACAACCGTAATGATGATCACCGTAAATATAAGTGGCACCATTTTTTCAGCATCAGCAACGCCAGCTTCCATCATACTTAGTGCAAATACCGACCCAACGGCTGCGGCAACTATACCGCGTGGAGCAATCCAGGCAAGTACCAAGCGAGACTTCATTGGTAAGTCAGTACCAAAGGTCGAAATAGCAATACACAGTGGGCGTGCAACAAAAAGCACAATAGCTAAAAATATAAATACATCGCTGTCGAGCATCATCAAATCAGAAAGCTGTAAACGTGCTGCAAGTAAAATAAACAGTGTTGATATTAATATCATCGACAAGTCTTCTTTAAACTCAAGTACAGAATCTATTTCTAAATCGTCTTGGTTCGCAAGCCAAATACCAAATACAGTTACTGCTAATAAGCCTGATTCATGGCTTAAATAGTTTGATACAGAAAAACTAATAAGGACTAGTGCTAAAATTCCAAACTTATGTAATTCAAATGGCAGCCACTCGCGACGCATTAATAGGGTTGTTAGCCAACCTGCAGCAACACCAATACTTAAACCAACACCCAGGGTTTTAACTAAAGCAATAATAGTATGACTAAATACTTCGCCTTGGCCTACAAGCATTACAGCTTCAAATACCAATACAGCAAATAATGCGCCAATTGGGTCTATTACAATACCTTCCCAGCGAAGTATGCGGTCTATGTCTTGTGTTGGACGCATTGAGTTTAATAGCGGTGCTATAACGGTAGGGCCAGTAACAACGAGTACTGCGCCTAGTACCGCAGCAACACGCCAATTGAGCTCAAGCAACCAGTAGGCGCTTAAGCTAATAATAATGCAGGTAGTAAGCATACCGATTGAGCAGAGATTCCTTACAACTTTTCCTATCCCTTTTAATTCTCTGAAATGCAGAGTTAAGGAACCTTCAAATAAAATGATGGCAACGCTTAGTGATACTACTGGAAACAGTAAATCACCTAACAATGCATCAGGGTCTAAAACACCACTAAATGGTCCAAGTAAAAGACCAGTAAGCAATAAAAAAAGAATAGCGGGTACTCTAAAAGCCCACGCGACCCATTGGGCAAGCACAGAGCAAAGTGCGATACCGGCTATGTAAATTGCTGACATAGATTAAGAATTCCTTATTTATGACGATATGTTTAGAAAGTATAACTTTTGTTAATTATTAATACAGGGGTATACACCGGAAACTGAAATATTACTAATCAATTTTAGCTGCTTATAAAAGATTAGTAGGCTTAAATTATTTAGCGAGAACTTAGCCACCTTATTTTGAAGTGTATTAATTGTTTAATTTATTGAATTTTAATAACAATATAAAGGATATGAGTGTTTCGTATTAACTTAGTTCGAATTTTAACCTTGATTTTAAAGGGGTATTTGGTGTATTATACTTCGTGTTCTAATAATTAGTCATCTAACGAAGTTTATTGAAGATAAAACAGGCTTGTTAATCTTAACGTCATTTTTAATCTTTATAATCATGTGTTAGTGATGTTTCTAGTATTAGAGCATTACAAAATATCATTTGCCGAATTCTTGGTATGGTTTTGCCAAACAAGTTTATTTAATTATTTAAGTAAATAAAGGTTTGAGTTGAACTATTACTTTCAATATTTAGCCCCCATCGTGGCGGTTAAATCTCGGTCCTTTGGTCTTCACCCTATCTGTTGGTGTATCAGACTTTAGAGGCTCTATGTATGTTGTTAATAAAAAAGCCACACACAGCTTTTTACAGCGATGCATAAACAACACTTTTAAATTTTTTGATTAGTGCTGCTCAATATTATTGGGTTGTTGCTACTTTTACTTAACCTCAAATCTAAGCTTCTTGTTTTAGATATGGTTTTTGCGTGTGTGTAAAAAAGTGTTGCCTAAATGAAAAGAAAAATTCGAAGCTATGTTTTAAACCTAGCTACTTAGTTTTAGCTCGTCTAATTAAGATGAGCGCAGATAAAATGGAAAGTTGAGCATTTATGCAAAAGTTAAATTGGCGACGTATCGTACTTAAAGTAGGTAGTGCATTAATTGCACCAGATCAAGATGGCTGCCGTTCGCGTTACATATTAACCATCGCACAGTTCATTGTTCGTTGTCGTGCCCGTGGAATCGAGGTGATTTTAGTATCATCGGGTTCTGTAGCGGCTGGAGCGCATTTATTCCCATCAGACAAACCTCGCTCCGTGGTGATGAAAAAAGCAATGGCAGCGGCAGGCCAAACAGAAATGATCGCCATGTGGGACCGCTTTTTTGACTTTCCATCTGCGCAACTATTATTAACGCACGGCGATTTACGTGACCGCGAGCGTTACCAAAGTATTCGCGAAACAGTGTTTACTTTGCTTGAGCATGGTGTTTTTCCTATCATTAATGAAAATGATGCTGTAACTACCGACGACTTAAGAGTGGGTGATAACGACAACTTATCAGCAATGGTCGCAGCAGCAGCCGATGCCGATGCTTTATTAATATTCTCAGACGTTGATGGGTTATATGATAAAAACCCTAACTTACATGATGATGCGGTGTTACTGCCTGAAATAAAATCAATTGATGAATCTATTTATGCTATGGCAGGATGTGCTACAAGTGCTGTTGGTACTGGTGGCATGAAAACCAAAATAGAAGCGGCAGAAAAAGCAACGTCACATGGTATCGCGACTTATATTATAAACGGCTTTAAAGAAGAAACATTTACGAAACTGCTAGCTGGGGAAAATCCTGGTAGCGTATTTTTACCGTACGAAAAACCGATGCAAGATTCTGTACATTGGATGACACACACAGCAAATGAGCAAGGTGAAGTTGTTGTTGATGGATCATTTGATGAATCCCTTGAAGGTGAAAGTGGATGTATTCGCGGTGATGAAATCATGGAAGTCCATGGTGAATTTGCTGTTGGTGATACCATTTTAGTACGTAGTGAAGACGGTACGCGTTTAGCTAAAGCGACCGCAAATTATAGTAGCTGTTTGTTAAACTTTATTGCAGACAACGAACAGAGTGAATTCAGCGAAAAAATGCAGGATTCAATTGGACCAGTTATATCTGAAAAACATATCGCATTATTGGAGAAGTCATGAGCTTAATTACGGACATTTCACGCCAGACAGCTAAAGCTGCCCATACACTTGCTTTACTCGACACCGAGACTAAAAATCAAGTACTAGTTGAAATGGCAGCGGCACTAAGAGAGCAAAAAGCATTTATAATTAAAGAAAACGAGAGTGACCTAAGCGCAGCACGCGACAATAACTTAGCAGCCTCAATGATAGACCGCTTAACGTTAAACGATGAGCGCATTGAAGCAATGGCAGAAGGCATTGAAGTAATAGTAAGCCTAGATGATCCTGTTGGTCAGCTACGTGATATTACTGAGCGCCCAAATGGTATTAAAATTCGCAAAATGCGCGTACCTCTTGGCGTTGTGTGTATGATTTATGAAGCACGCCCAAATGTAACAGCAGACGCTGGCGCATTGTGTTTTAAATCAGGTAATGGCGTTATTTTACGTGGCGGTAAAGAAGCACTTAAAAGTTCGCAAGCTATCGCAAGTGTAATGCACAGCGTACTTGAAAAGCATAACTTACCAGTATCGCTTATTTCAGTGATCCCAGATCCAGACCGTGCACTATTAATGGAATTGATGCAGCAACGTGAAAGCATTGATTTAATAATTCCACGTGGCGGTGAAGGCTTAATTAACTTTGTTACCGAAAACAGTACGATCCCAGTAATTCAGCATTACAAAGGCGTTTGTCATCTATATGTAGATAAAGATGCTGATCTTGAAATTGCGCTTAACTTACTACTTAACGGTAAAACGCAACGTACGGGTGTTTGTAATGCACTTGAGGGCTTAGTAGTTCATCAAGATGTTGCAGATGAGTTTTTAAATCTTTGCGCAGTTGTATTACGCCAAGAAGGTGTAAAAATAAATGCCGACAGCTTTGCAGCTAAATATTTTGATAATGCAACTGTGTTAGCCGATAACGAATTTGGTGAAGAATACCTAGACCTTGAAATTGCTATTCGTGTGGTGCCAACTTTCAGCGCTGCTGTGGATCATATCGCTCAGTTTGGTTCCAACCATACTGAAGTGATTTGTACTAAGAACGCAGCTGCTGCAGAGTTATTCCAGCGTAGTGTTGACGCTTCTGTAGTAATGGTTAACACATCATCTCGCTTTTCTGATGGCTCACAACTGGGTTTAGGTGCAGAGATTGGTATAGCAACCTCTAAGCTTCATGCGTACGGTCCGATGGGTCTTGAATCACTGACCACAGAAAAGTATTTAGTTAATGGAGTAGGCCAAGTTCGCGAGTAACTGCAAACTTAGGTTTATAAAAAGCCGAGCATATTCATGCTCGGCTTTTTAGTTTGTAAATTACGTAACGGTTATTTTAATTTATCAAGCCAATCGCTTGCAGGTTCAGGTCTATGTAAATAGTAGCCTTGAAGAATAACTTCTGGATATTCCTGCAATAAACCAAAGTGGGATTGGTTCTCTACGCCTTCAGCTACAATCTCTAACTCGAATAAACGGCCTAAGCTTACAATCATATCAATAATTAACTTATCGTTATTATCAGTCGGTGCTTCCAATACAAAAGAGCGGTCAATTTTTAGCTCCTGTATGGGTAATTGTTTTAGATAAGTTAAACTCGAATACCCAGTACCAAAGTCATCAATAGATACCCTAATACCTAGCTTCTTGAGACAATGAACAGCCTCAATAGCCGCTTCCATATGATTAAGCAATGTCCCTTCAATTATCTCAATAGTGAGTTGCTGAGGATTAATGCTATGTTGCTTTATTTGTTGGCTAATAAAGCTTAAAAAACGAGCTTCATGAAAGTGCCTGCCGCTTATATTAATCGATAAATTTAACTCAGGGTGAGTTTTACTAAGTTGCGTTAATATTTCAAGTGCATTTGAAGTTACCCAGCAATCTAAGTCATAAATTATATCTGATTCTTCGGCTATAGATATAAACTCACCTGGGCTAATAAAGCCTTTTTGGGGATGCTCCCATCTTAATAAAACCTCAGCTCCTTTAAGGGTTTGGCTTCGATCAAATTGGGATTGTAAATATAGGGATAGCTCATTATTTGAGATAGCTTTGCGTAAATCTTGCTCTATTTCAAAACGACGTTTTGCTTGCTCGCCAAACGAAGTATCAAAAAAGGTAACTCTATTACCGCCTTTCTCTTTTGCCTTGTAACAAGCTGCCTCACAGTTACGAATAGTTTCAATAGCGCTTTCCCACTGATCTTCTCGAGGAAAAATATACGTGCCAATACTTACCGTTAAGCTAACGTCTTGCTCACCTACCTTAAAAGGATGGTTTACACTTATAAGCAGCTCTTGAGCTTTATTTTCTGCCATAGCTTGGGCTCTAACTCTGCCAACGCCTTTTTCAACTGTACACAGTACTGCAAATTCATCACTGCCTAAGCGAGCAATAACATCTTTTTTACTCACCTTAGAATGAATTCGTTTAGTTAATTCTTTTAAAATGTTATCGCCAGCAAGTAGGCCTAATCCATCATTTATTGAGTGGAAGCTGTCTATGTCAATAATATAAATATAGGCATAACTATTTTCGGTACTACAAACCTGAAGTTGCTGCTCTAACTGTTTTAAAAAGCCATTTCGGTTTGGCAAACCTGTAAGCTCATCATGCCATGTGAGGTAGTGAATTCTTTCTTGTGTTACTTTAACGCTCGAAATGTCACTAAACACACCAATATAATGCACATTAGTATCTTGATCGCCTTTAACCATACTTAGAGTCAGTAGCTCAGGGTAAAGCTCGCCATTTTTGCGTCTGGTTACAAGTTCTCCACTCCAATATCCAGCTTGATTCGCATGCTCCCATACTTGATCAAAGCTAATACTAGGGTGGTTATTTTGTTTAATGTCGTGCAACTGCATTTGCAGGGAGTCAGATTCACAGTAACCGGTTATACGGCAAAATGAAGGGTTTACGGCTATAATTTTGCCATTACTATCGGCAATAACAACACCATCAGCGGTTCCCGTTAGGGCTTGATAAAATAACTTTTGTTTTGAAGAGAGCTCTTTTAATTCTTCTTCACGCTGGCTTAGTTCTTTCGCCAGTGACTCTATTTCAAGTAGCTTATCGTGTAGGTCAAAGTTTTTTTCTATAAGCCTATCAAGCATGCCCTGTGCGGTAATATGGGTACGGATACGTGCTCTAACGAGCGCTAGCTTGTAAGGTTTGTGTATGTAGTCAATTGCGCCCATCGCGAAGCCTTTTTCTTCAGACTCTTCTTCTGTAAGCGCTGTTACAAATATGACAGGGATCCCTTTGGTATTTTGTTTCGCTTTGAGTATATTACATACTTCGTAGCCGTCCATGCCTGGCATCATTATGTCTAATAAAATCAAGTCAGGCCGAGTTGACTCAATAAAGATCAAAGCCTGCTCACCACTAGTAGAAATACGTACATCGTAGTCAGTTAAAAGTCCTTCTACTAATACGTGTAAATTACTAGGTTCGTCATCAACAATAAGAATTAAAGGTTTATGCTTTTGTTCTGTGGTTAATCCATTACTGTTTGCGAGGTAATTTGAATGCACTATCTGTCCTTCTCTGCGTTCTTTACAATATTAAATCTAGTTCAGGTTAGTGGTTATGCCTAATTTTTATTATCGTTTCTATACATATCAATAAGCTCAATTACTAACGCGTAGTTAAAATGATCAATTGCTTCTTTGAGCTTAAATAGGGAGTGGCCTCTCTCATATTGATTCATTTCTAGCTGTCTAACCAAACTGCTAGGTACGGGGCGAGCCGTTAATGCTAATGAGTATATATTATCAATAACCGAGTCTTCGTTTTTTAGTTCATGTTGCTGTATATGTTCTTTTTTAAAGTTATCAGCTATCAAAAATTGTTTTACAGCAAAAAGTGTAAGTGTTAATTGTTCATTAAAATGAGATAAGTTAATACTTTTCTTATCTATTAAGCTTTTCTCAACATTTTGCGCGCTGTGTTGCAGTAGCTCCAAACCTAATGTTCCGGCCAATCCTTTAAGTGTATGTACTAGTCGAATTAAGCTTTCTAACTCTCCATTTTTGATTAATATATCAGCTTTAATTGAAAAGTCATTGTAATCGTTGACAAACTGAGTAAATAATTTAGCTAACAATTCATCATTGTTTTCTACGTTTTCTTTTGCCAGCTGCAGATTAATTGTATTTAATGGTTTGTTACTTTGTAGGTGTTTTTCTATACTTTCGAAAAGAGCATCAAAAATAATTGGTTTTACTAAAAAGTCATCCATACCGGCTCTAAACGCTGCTTTTTTATCATTAGGGTCTGCGGCTGCNCTGCCGTAATCGCAATTATAGGAGTTTTGTAGCCTCGCTCTCTTAATATGCTTGTTGCTTCTAGTCCGTCCATAACTGGCATTTGAACATCCATAAAAATAATATCGATGTCATTTGTCTCTATTTTATCTAATGCGTCACGTCCATTGTCAGCAATGTTCACGGTCATATCTAATCTGGCTAAAAGAGCGGAAGCTATTTCTTGATTAATTTTATTGTCGTCAACAACTAATGCATTAAAACCCGAGAATTTAGGATGAGGCCTTAATTGCTTTTCTTTAAAATTATCAGGTGAAAGCTTCCTTAAAATTTCTACTTCACTATTTTTATTACCAATAAGTGTAATGTCTATACTTTCATTTTTTGCAACTGGCTCAGGAGACTCTTCATCAGTAATCAATAAAATAAGCGTCAATTTTTCATTCGTATTTTTATTTTGAGCATACAGTTGTTGTAATATAAAGTTATCTTTGAGCTCTTTTTGTTTTATCGACATTATTACAATACTAAATGGGCTATTAGGTTGAGCCATTTTAGCAATGGCTCTTAATGGTTCTTGTGTGGTTTCTGTTGTTATATTTATATCACTTAGCAAGTCCATTAATTTTTTAATTTGCTCATTATCGGGGCTAATTAATAGGGCATGTTTTTTAAGTTTTTGCTGCTCAGATAAGGTAAAGGGTAGAGTGAAGAAAAACTCGCTACCTTGATTAATCGTGCTCCTTACTTGTATATCTCCGCCAAGCAGTTTAGTTAATTGTTTGCTTATAGTGAGTCCTAAACCGGTTCCACCATACTTTCTTGTTGTGCTTGAATCACCTTGCGAGAAAGACTGGAATATAATTTTTGATTGCTCTTGCGTCATCCCAATACCCGTGTCTTTTATACTAAAGCGAAGGTTTATTGTTTTTTCGTGTTGAGATGTCGCTTCTATAGTTAATGATATTTCACCATGCTCAGTAAACTTAATTGCGTTACCTACACAGTTATTTATTATTTGGCTTAAGTGCATTGGGTCGCCAATAAGCTCAAGCCCTGCATCAACGTGTAAAGTAAAGTTTAATAACAAGCCTTTTTGCTTGGCATTTGTTGAGAATAAATTTTGAACGTTAGAAACTATAGTATGTAAGGTAAAAGGGATTTGCTCTAACTGGATTTTTTCCGATTCTAGTTTAGAAAAATCCAGAATATTATTTAAAATCTGCAATAAATTTTGAGCACTTGAAAAAGCTTTATCAGCGTAGTGTTTTTGCCTTGAGGGAAGCTCGCTGCTTTGTAAAAGTTGCAACATACCTAATATGCCATTCATTGGTGTGCGAAGTTCATGACTCATATTGGCTACAAAATCTATTTTTGTTTTATTGGCTTTATCTGTTTGCTCCATAGCACTCGTCAGGTCGGCATTCATTGCTTCCATTTGGGAATTTAATACGCGGGTTTCGTTGAGTAGCTCTTTGGTTTGTTTACTTTTTAAATATAAAGCATTAGCTGCTTTTATTATCGATGCTATTTCAGTTTGATTTCGGCTGTTGTTTGAAATAGTTATTGGCTTTTCGCTATTCATATCTTTAAGTAATAAAGTGAGCTGAGTAATTGGTTTTATAACCGATCTAAAAATAAAATAACTTAAGAATAAAATGATTAACATAATTAAAAGGGCAAATATATTTGCCTGTTCTGTATTTTTTGTTAAGTGGTTACCTAATAGCTCTTCTGTTTCGGTTAGTTTATTTTTTTCTATATTTTTAATTTCATTAGTTAAATATAGCAATTCGTTTTCTATGCCTGTAAGCACTACATTTACAGAAAAAGTGTAGCTACGGGTAAGTAATACAAGTTGGTTATAAGCTTGTTTTAAGCTTGTTGTTTTATTGGAGAGGGATTCATTTATTACAGAGGTGCTCGTTAGTTTTTTATGTAAGTGATTTAAGTTTTGTTTTACATTTTGTGCTTCATCAAAATTAGGTTTATAGAGATAGCTTATAATTGCGTGTTGTAAATTACTTATTGTGAGTAAAACATCGTTGAAAATAACCTTGTTACTGTCGCTTGAAGACTCCTCTAAATTACTAATTGTTACTTGTAAGTCATCAATAGGCTGTTTGAACTGAGTAGTGTAAAGGTGTTCGCGTTTTTGTCTATTTACGACAACTTGGCCAAATGTTTCTTGGTAATTATTTAGATACTCGCCAAGGCGTATAAGTGAGCTTTGATACTCAGGGGTCTGGTTTTTAGTGTTTGTTTTTAGCTGCTCGAGATTTAGAGTTGCCTTATTTAAATAAAAATTAAATTTGGTAAT
The DNA here is from genome assembly GCF_000498015.1 of Pseudoalteromonas sp. TAE79. Taxonomy (NCBI): domain Bacteria; kingdom Pseudomonadati; phylum Pseudomonadota; class Gammaproteobacteria; order Alteromonadales; family Pseudoalteromonadaceae; genus Pseudoalteromonas; species Pseudoalteromonas sp. TAE79. Next base: position 48,461 of record NZ_AUTL01000219.1, on the reverse strand, counting down.
CGTATTTTCATTTGCATTGTCAATAAATGAGACTGCATACGCTTGCAAAGAGATAATATCGTTTTCTAAGTGATTCACAGCTTCACTTTGAATAAGCGCGTTACGCTGCGACTTTTGCAAGTTTAGTAAGGTCGTTTGCGAATAGTTAAACAAATAGCTTTGTAAAAGAAGTAATCCAATCAGCGGACACAAAGCTAATATTATTTTTGATTTAATTGAATTTATTATCATTATCGGCTAATCAACTCATACCATTTTTGTAGACTGTAGTCATAGGTTGGCATAACGGTGTTCCATACTGCTACATTGCTAAAGCGTTTATGGTAACTACCGCCGTTGCGTTGCTTACCCGCTTTTACTGCTACGTCGCCATTTGTATTTAATAAATCTATGTTTGTTGCTTTTCCACCGTACCAGTAATCCCATTCGGCCTGAGATAGAAGTAGTTTAGAGCGTTGTGGGTTACTAATGTAATAACCTTGGCGAGCAATAAATGCACCAGGCCAGCCTGAAAGCCACCAATTCATATAGTCGTAAGCTGCATCTTTTACGCTACTTTGTGTTTGTGACGATAAACACATAACACCATGCCATCCTCGGTAGCCTTCTTTTGGCGCGGCAAAACGAACATTAATATTTTGACTGTTTAACGCAGAGACGGCAGGCGAAAACATACTTTCTATATGGGCACGCTTACTTTTCATAAACTCAATCGATTCAGGGACCGAGTTCCAATAGCCACTAAAATGACCTTGGCGTTTAAAGTCGAGTAATATACTAAACAATCTATCAAGTTCTGGGCGGGTCATTGCACCTATATCGTTAAACTTTATAAGCCCTTTGCTTTGTGCTGCTAGGGCTAGGTCAAATAATCCAATGGTAGGCGCATTTACAATGGCTACTTTACCTCGGTTCTCGTCATCAAGCAGCCAACTCCAGCTTTCTGTTTCGTATGCTATACCGGGCTTAATAAAGTCGGTGTTGTAACCAAAAGAGTCAACATTATGCACATAAGGCAAAAAGCTAATATGATCGCTTTCTTGAGCGCTTAATGTGCCATCGGGTTGAACATTTAATAATTTATAGGGGGCATCACCTGCACCAATACTTGCAGTTTCGGTTAGTTTTCCCGTTTTAGTGAGTGGATTTATCTCGTTAAAGTAGGTGAGTCGCTTTTTTTCTATTGGCTGAATAGAACCTGCATCCCAAAGCACATTAATGCTGTTTGACCACTGTTCGTATAAATCAAAGGAGCTAGGGTCCATTGATGCCTTTTGCAAAACAGCAGCGCTGCCTGCTGGAGTAAATTCTATATTAATACCTAAGTCACTCATCGCTTGCTTGCGGATAGCCTCTTGGAGTGTTACATGAGTACCAAGTACTCTTAATGTGACTTTTTTTCGGGCAAAAACATAAGGCGCATGTGTTATCGCACCAGCTGTTAAACCTATAGCAGCTAGCTTTTTTAGCGTTGAACGCTTAGGGTTGTCCATGTTAAGCCTAAAGTATTAATGTGTGGCATTATGTATAGCTAAGAACTTGTAAAGACACAAGTTGAATGGATAAATTTAAAATTATATAGAATGAAAAATTAGAATAGTAGGGTATCAAAAAATAATAAAAACAATGGAAAAATAGAAGAGTAGAACGAATTTGAAAAGGAGTAGGAAAGTGGTGGAGCTAAGCAGGATCGAACTGCTGACCTCCTGCGTGCAAGGCAGGCGCTCTCCCAGCTGAGCTATAGCCCCACATTCCTAAATTACATATAATGTAACTGCTTGACTGCTGAGTTCCAAGCGGGACGAACTTTAAGTTTTTTTATAAATTTGGTCAAGTATTTTTTCGTAAATTTTCACCGTTTTCGTCAATTTTTGTTAGACTCGGCTTAATTCAAAACTAAAACGATAAAAAACAATGAAAAAATGTGTTCTGGCGCTTATGGTTTTACTCGCTGGTTGTGCCTCGAATGATGAGCCGCCTTTTGAAATAAATAATAAACAGTTTCACGAAAAGCAAGATGATCAAGGCAATAAACTTTTTGCTTATGTTGTTTCGGTAAAAGCTAAGCATCGTGAAAACTTTAACTTAGACCGTGGTCCAAACAAGAGACCAAGCCGTGGTGAGGTTAAGCAGTATATTGAACAAGAGCATTTTGAAGAATCGAGTGTTTTAAAATTGCAGTTAGAAGATCAAGCTGTTGAGTTATTAAACGAAGAGTTAAAAGAGCGTCAGTATTGCGATAATAAACACGAAGTAAGTGAAGTTTTATGGCGAGACCTAAGCGTGCAATTAAGAGGGCGTTGTTTGTAATATGTATGCGGATAAAACTAAGTTAGCAGAGCTTTTAGCGCACCTAGATATTAACTATGATGGAATAGAGCATCCGCCGCTACATACTAGCTTAGCAGCTGATGAGTTTATGATTGAGCGCCCAGGTACTCGCCTTAAAAACCTATTTTTACGCGATAATGAAGGTAAGCGACACTTTTTAGTTATTACCGCGCACAATAAGCAACTAGATTTAAAGGCACTATCAAAGCAACAAGGGCTTTCGCGTTTAGGGTTTGCATCGAGTGAGCGCTTAGCAACGTATTTAAAAGTGGCTCCTGGGTGTGTATCTATGTTGGCTCTTTTAAATGATAAGCAAAACGAAGTGAGCTTATGGGTCGATCAAGATATTTGGGGTGGTGATTTGTTTCATTGTCATCCGTTTGAAAACACCCAAACATGGTTGATTAGTAAAGCTGATTTAGAAGCATTTTTTAATCACACAAAGCATCAACCTCGCGTTGTATTTTTACCCTCGAAATAAGCCCACATAATTAACGATAAACCACATAAGCAAACCGCAAGTAGCGTAAACATAAACGCTGTTTGCCCATGATGTTGGTATACCACACCGGGTAATAACGACCCCAATGCACCACCACTGTAATAAAACGATACATATCCACCATTGGTTACACTTGGCGGGGCTTTACTTATTTTATTAACGAGTGGCGCCGCGGTTGAGTGAATCACAAACATAGCACCACAAAACAAAGTAAATGCGATTAAAAATAAGCTAAGCTGGTGGCTCATTAATAAAATAATACTCACACTATAAAAACTAAATACCGCAGTTAATAAATGCCAAGGCGAAGCGACTTTTTTAAGTAACCAAGGTGCAGCAATAGAGGCGAGTGCACCAACTAAATAGCCACTGTAAACTAAACCTATGTCACGAGTATTGGTAATTAAAAACGTATTTTGCAATATAAACGGTAAGTAATTAAGTAGTGCAGCAAAGCAAAAAAACATACAAAAAACGGCACCGTAAATTTTAAGTATAGCGCCTTCTTTAAGCTGTTTAATGTAGTCCAGTGGTGAAAGCTGAGACTTTGTTGCTGGGTTCGAAAATTGAGAATGTTTGATTGTTAAAGCTAAAAAAATAAGCATAAAAGCAATTACGTAATAAAAGCTCTGCCAATTCCATAAGTCGCTAAACAAAGCTGCGAGCACACGACCAAAGTAACCACCAACTATGCTGCTACCAATATATAGGGTCATATTTTTTTGAAGTGTATCAGCGCTATAACTCATACCTATATAGCTAGTCATTGCGGTTAAAGCTGCAGGGAGCGTTAAACCTTGTAAAAATCGGACTAATAATAAAAGCTCAAAGCTAGGTACATAAATAAAAAGTAAGCAGCTAAGGCCTAAAAGCACCATTGCAATACGTAATATAAGTAGTGGATTTATTTTTGCTAAAAATAAACCGTAAACGAGCGGGGCAATGGCTAAGGGCAACATAGTTGCAGTCATTAAGCTGCCAGCTACCGCAGGTGCTACATTAAATTCGCTCGCAAAAAGACTAAGTAGGGGTTGCGGTGCATAAAGCACAAAAAATATAAATACCGAGCAAACGAGTAGATGAGGTAAACGCATTATATGGCTTATACATTTGCTGATTGGTTACGTGGCATTGTATTAAAAATTGTTTTTAATTGATAATTAAAACCATGCTCTTTGCGCTATATCATGGTTTGTTTTAACTAGTTTGCTAGATTAATGTCGATAGCGCTGTTATTTGAACTCGTTGGTGATTAAAATAGCGATAATATTAGTTTTTAGTGGAACAAAGCCATGGGTTCATTACAAGACCAATTGCTTCAAGCAGGATTAACAACATCGCATAATGCTAAAGTTGCTAAATCAGAAAAGCGTAAGCAACAAAAAAAGCAAAAGAAAGGGGCTACTAGCAACCCAAGTGATCTGCAAAAGCATATTCAACAAACCAAGCTAGAGCAGCAAAAAAAAGCTGAAGAGCTTAACCAAACACGCCAAGTGAGCTTAAAGCAGCGCGAACAAGAAGCGCGTGTTAAACAAATTTTAGAGCACCACAACCAAGACGCTATTCGTGGTGAGCGCACATTTAATTTTACTTATCAAAACAAAGTAAAAAATATCGACGTGAACGAGAAAACGCAAAAAGCGTTATCGGGCGGTCGTTTAGCTATTTGTGTACTAGAAGGGCAATTTTACGTATTAGACGACGAACCAGCACGCAAAGTGGCAGAAGTTGACGAAAAGTATATTGTTTTTCATGTAGAGCCTGAAAACAAACCAAAAGATGAAGATGACCCGTACGCAGACTTTGAAGTACCAGATGATATAGTGTGGTAATAGTTTATTAAGGGTAAGCTCATTTTTATTTGCTAAAGTATATAAAAGTGAGACAGAAACGAGTTAGCGGTTTTTGGTTAAGTTGATCGTCTAGCGTCGTTTCGTACGTATGCTTTTTATTTGATTGTTTACTACAATCAATAGAACAGTTTTTCTAACCGTCAAAAAAGAAGAGTAAATACAATGAGCAAGATGAAAACACTACTATTAGGCGCGGGTATTACTTTAACCGCAAGCTTCTCGTTTAATGCAGCAGCGGCCGATGGCGCCACACTTTATACCGCTAAAAATTGTCAAACTTGTCATGGCGCTGAAGGTAAAGCACCAATTATGGGTATGTATCCTAAGCTAAACGGTCAAAACAAAGACTACTTAGTAGCGCAAATGAAAGACATCAAATCAGGTGCACGTAATAACGGTATGACCATGGCTATGAAAGCAATGGTTGCAACGGTAACTGATGAAGAGTTTGAAGCAATTGCAGATTACCTAGCTAACGTAAAATAATTTACGCAGCTATACCATTTTAATGCAATTGGTATTTTAGTTTTACAAACAGCCACACAATAGTGTGGCTGTTTTGTTTGGTGTTTGCTATAAAATAGAGACTGCTTTAGACTTCTAAACATCTGTTCGTGCAGGTTAGTAATGTACGTTTTTAAAAGGCTTATTATGTTTGATTTACCCCAACTCAATTTAAAAAATAAAGTATCAGCACAAGAGTGGCGACTTCGTGTTGATTTAGCCGCATGTTATAGACTGGTCGAGCACTTTCGTTGGGGGGATTTAATCTATACGCATTTATCAGCACGTTTGCCTGGCACCGATCACTACCTAGTGAATGCCTTTGGTTTAACCTTTGATGAAGTAACTGCCTCTAATTTAGTAAAGGTCGACTTAGACGGTAACATTATTGATGATACGCCATTTAGTATTAACCCTGCTGGTTTTACTATTCACAGTGCGATTCATGAGGTACGCGAAGACGCTCATTGTGTTATTCATCTTCATACCAAAGAAACAATCGCTGTTGCTACACAAAAAAATGGTTTATTACCGCTTAGCCAGTATTCAATGTTTTCACTGCCATCGCTTTCTTATCATGGTTACGAAGGGCTTGCGGTAAACGACGACGAGCGAAAAGTGCTGCAAGATGATTTGGGCAGCACTAACCATATGTTATTGGTAAATCATGGTGGCTTAACAGTAGGCCCAACGGTAGGCGATGCGTTTATGCGCTTTTATGATTTACAGCGAGCGTGTGAAATTCAACTAGCGCTACAATCAAGCTCGCAAGAGGTGATTGAAGTACCGCAACCTATAATCGACAATATTTATAATCAAGCAAACGTAGTACACAGTGGCAGCACCGGCGGGCAACTTGCGTGGCCTGCGATGTTACGTAAAGCGTATCGACTTGACCCTAGTTTTGCAAAATAACCCATAGCGGTTAATAAGGAATTTTAATGAAAGTAAATCGCGTTGAAGTATTTGATATTCACTGTCCTGATAGACCTTCTTGGACACCTGTGTTTGTACGTATTCATACTGACGAAGGTATTAGTGGTGTTGGCGAAGCGGGCCTTGCATACGATTTAGGTCACAGTGCTGCAGCGGCTATGATTAAGGAAATGGCCGACGCCTTTTTAATAGGCCACGACCCATTTCAAACAGAAAAACTATGGTCACGTATGTTACGTGAAAGCTTTTGGGGTTTAGGCGGCGGACCTGTTGTATATGCTGCAATGAGCGCAATTGATACCGCACTTTGGGATATAAAAGGTAAAGCGCTTGGTTTACCTGTATACCAGTTATTAGGCGGTAAAGTTAACGACAAACTACGCACTTACGCTTCGCAATTACAGTTTGACTGGGATAGCGAATTTAAAGCCCTAGTACAACCGCAAGAATATGCAGAAGCGGCTTTAAAGGCGATGGCCGAAGGTTACGATGCAGTAAAAGTAGATCCAATTCAGTACGATAAAGACGGCAATACTTATTACGACCGTACAAAAATAATCTCACGCACTGAAATGAAGCTATACCGTGCACGTATGCAAGCCATTCGCGAAGCAGTAGGCGACGAAGTGGATATTATTTTTGAATGCCACAGTTTACCTGGCGTGACAACAGCCATTCAGTTGGGTGAAATTGCAGAAGAATTTGACTGTATGTACTTTGAAGAGCCAGTTAACTACCTAAACCATTCATTGCATGCAAAAGTAGCAGATAAAGTTAATGTGCCAATTGCTGGTGGTGAACGTTTGTATAATCGCTGGGGTGTGCGCCCGTACTTAGAAGAGCAAAGTATTGATGTTCTGCAACCTGATATTGGTTTATGTGGTGGCTTTACCGAAACTAAAAAAGTATGTGATTACGCAGATATCTTTGATGTGCGTATTCAAGCTCACGTATGTGGCGGGCCTGTTGCAACAGCAGCATCACTGCACTTAGAAACGGCTATCCCTAACTTTTTGATTCATGAGCACCACACTTATGCGATTAAAAAGTGGAACCGCGAGTTATGTTTACAAGACCCACAACCTAAAAATGGTTTCTTTGAAGTGTCAGAAGAGCCAGGGTTGGGTATTGAATTAAATGATGAGATTGTTATGCGTTCTCAACGCGTAGAAATAAAATAATAGTCTTTTAACCTAACTTAGGTCATGCATTAAAAAGCCGGTAAGTGATTAGTCACTTACCGGCTTTTACTTTTTTGGTAAAGTTTTAGCTTGTTATAACTCGTTAATTCTACATTCTACGTCTTTAAGCTCAATAGTGGCTTTACTATCAAGGTGGCGTATATAGCATTGCTTGCCTTTAATCATCAATTCAAACTGATCGGGTGTATTGCGACTTTGCGTGTCGATAATATTATTACCATCCACATTGCTAAGGGTTACTGTGCTGCTGGTAGTAAATACATTCTCAGCTAATTGAGTTTCTTGTATATGTACAAGTGTTTTAATTGCTTTGCTAACGGCTGTTTTATTTGGCTTTGCCAGTAGAGCATGTTGCAGCTTAGGTGTCGGATCTGGATTTTGAGATATGCAGCCATTGAGAAAAAACGCAGAAAATACAACGATTAGTAAAAAGTACATTTTCATAAATTGGCCGTATTATTATAAAAAGAGAGTTTAATATAACTAGTTTTACTTAAACTTGGTAGTAGTGCTTAGCGTTTGCATAGCTAAGGTTATGCCATGTCTTATCGTTTGAGCATAACGCCTTATGGCAGTGCCATAGAGTGTTGTAGCTTGTATTTATTTGGCACACAGGAAAGTTGCTTGCAAACATAATACGCTGCTGGCCAAAGTGATTAAAAAGAATATTAAAACACGCTGCTTGTTGCTCACTGGTAAGTTGTAGTAATTCAAAACCAGAGAATTTAATTGCTATGTTGTCGTGCTGAGCAAGTAACTCAGCACCTTGTTGCCAGTCATTTAAATTACTTGGCAGTCCTGCATGATTAATTATAATCTGAAGCTGCGGTAGCTGCTTAGCGTAGTAAGCTATTTGTTTGGTTATTTCGCTATTTTCAATATCAAATTGAGCTTCAAAATGCAGTTTATTTGTAGCCAATAAATTAAGGTTATTAATACAATGAGGGCTTTTTAGTCTCACTGCATCATCTTCTTCGGTTATATCTCTTATACCACAAAGGCTTGAATGAGCCAGTGCATTTAGCGCGTGATTAAATTGCTCTGCGGGCGCATCAATTTGGTTGTAACTAATAGCCTTGAATGAAAGGTTTTTTAAATGCGAGCTTAGCCAGTTTAACTCGTTTATAGGTGATTGATTATCAAACCCAGCCTCAATGTGCACAATACCCGCAAGTTCAAAATCAGTACTTTTAACAAGTTGCTCTGCACTTATTGGTTGTTTAATTTTTTCTAGGTTAGGCCATGCTGGTGGGTTTTCGCCTTGTAGCCAAGTATATTGCCCCTCGGCAAGATTAAAAAAATGCACATGAGGGTCAATAATTTGCATGCTCATTGGGCTGTGTAACCACCATCAATACTTTGTAGGCTGCCTGTTATAAAACTGGCATCGTCGCTTGCTAAAAAGCTCACAAGGGCAGCAACCTCATCGGCTTGACCTAATCGGTTAAGCGGTTGAAGACTTGCTTCCTCGGCAACTATTTCAGCTTTGTTTGCGCCACTTTTTGCGCAGTACGCATCTATTGCGTTATGAAATAGCGGGGTTTCTATTGTGCCAGGGCATACCGCATTTGCTCTAATATTAAAACCTGCGTAATCAAGCGCTGTTGTTTTAGCCATTGAGGCAAGGGCATGTTTTGTTAGGTTATACGCAAAAGAGTTTTGCTTACCTATAATTGCCTGATCGGAAGCGACTAATATAATAGCGCCGCCATTTTGCGCTTTCATGCTTGGCAATACGCTTTGTATTGCGGCATAAGCGCCTTTAACATTAAGCGCAAAAAGTGCATCGAGAGTTTGCTCGTCGGTGCTTTCTATATTTGCGCTTAAGTGTTTTCCAGCATTAGAAACAAGTACATCAATACGTTTGCTTTGTTCACAGATAGCGTTGATACAGCTTTGTTCACAGATAGCGTTGATACAGCTTTGTACCGCCGATACATCACTTACATCACACTGATGAAATATACCGATTTCGCTCAGCTCTATATCAAGGTTATGTACTTCATAGCCATTGTTTAGCAAACGCTTTACTACGGCTAAGCCAATACCTTTTGTACCACCTGTAACGACTGCAACTTTAGACATACTTACTTCCTTTATTGCTAACTAGTGAGAGTGACCACAGCCGCCTTCAGCGTGCACATGTCCGTGAGAAACTTCTTCACTTGTTGCTTCACGTACCGATATAACTTCAACGTCAAACGTTAGCGTTTTACCAGCAAATGGGTGGTTTAAATCACAATCTGCGTTAAAACGACCAACCTTAACAATAGTAACCTGATGACGACCTTGGTTAGAGCTAACCATTGCTGTCATACCAGGTTTCCATACTTTAACGTCGCCTTGTAGGTGCTTAAGCGGAATACGTTGAATTAAGTCATCAACACGCTCGCCGTATGATTCACTTGGCTCTAGAGTTACACTAAATTTTTCGCCAGCTTCTTTGCCTTCAAGTGCTTTTTCTAAACCAGGAAGCATGCCTTCGCTGCCATGAATGTAAGTAAGTGGCGCTTCGTTTGTGCTACTTTCAATTTGCTCGCCCGCTTCGCTAAGGGTGTAATGAAATTCAACTGCTGAATTTTTGCTAATTTGCATGCTTGTCTCTTCAAATAATAACTATGTTAGGGCGCAATTTTACGCGAAATATACGTGTTTATAAACTTAACGTGGCTGATTTAGTGTTTTTTGTAAATCTAGCAGTAAATCTTTTTTTATTGGTGCTGCTTTTTGCTTTTCAGCCTGTGGTATAAACAGTACTAATTGAGTGCCAGGCTTTAAAATACTTGATGCAGAGAGTTTGTTCCATTTTGCCAAGTCGCTATGAGGTACATCATAAAGCTGACTTATACTCCAAAGGCTATCGCCTGACTTAACTTCGTAATCTATTTCAATGGTGGGAATCGCAATCTCTTGGTGTTCTAAATAAGGGCTGATTTTGTAATCAACAGTTAATGTGCTTGGCAGAGTTTTAGGTTGCCCAACTAATAACTTTTCTCCAACACCTATTAAATTATTATTTTTATTATTAAGTTGTTTCAAAGCTTTTACAGACATACTAAAACGCCTGGCGATACTGTAAAGCGTATCGTTTTGTTTAACGATGTACTCTCCAGCAAAGTTTGATTTGAAGAACTGACTTTTTAATAATGCTTCTTGCCCTATAGGCAGCAGTAAAGTATGCGGCCCGTTAGGTGAGCTTTGATTTTTTAAATATCCCTGATTAATAGCATGTAACTGCTTTGAACCTATACCAGAGAGCTTGGCAATGACTGAAAAGTCGAACTGCTGGCCTATGTTCATCTGTGTTGTAAATGGTTTATATGCTAGCTTTGGGCGTTTAATGCCCTTTTGTGGATGTTTAACTAAATAACTTAAAGCGAGTAATTTGGGTACATAGTCAGCAGTTTCTTTTGGCAGACTGAGCGACCAGTAATCGGTGCTTTTACCGCGTTTTTTGTTTTTTTCGATTGCACGTTTAACACGGCCTTCACCACTATTATAAGCGGCCAAAGCATGTAGCCAATTACCATCAAAGCGTTTGTGTAAGTAACTTAAGTAATCAAGTGCAGCATCGGTTGAAGCAAGTACGTCTTGGCGCCCGTCATACCATTGGTCTGACTTAACACCAAAGTGATGCGCCGTTGCGCCAACTAACTGCCAAACACCAACAGCTTGCTGTGATGAGGCTATTGTTGGTCTAAAATCGCTTTCTACAAATGGTAATAATGCGAGCTCCATAGGCAATTGCTTTTGCTCAATTTTTTTTACGATGTGATACAGGTAAGGCGCTGCGCGTTTGCTCACCGTTTGTAAGTAGTTAGGTTGCTTTGCATACCAGCTGATACGCTTTTTTAAAGCGCGATTTTGATAAATCGTAAAGTGTAGATTATTGGCTATATGCATCCACAGATCGGTGGTTTTTAGTGGGCGCTTTTTTACGATTGTTTTTTTGAATTGAAGTGGCGTAACTGCCTCTTTAACTTGAGGCGTTTGAGCTACTTCATCGTCAATATCATAAGTATAGTCAGGCTCAAAATGAGTAAATATTTGTGGAGCTTCTTGTGGTTCTTGCTCCGTTGATTGACAACCAAATAACAAAATACCCAAACAACATAAAACCAAACTGCGCATAGTGATCACTTTTGTAAATTCCTTTTATTATTTTAACACAATCCGTTGTGTTGAGTTATTCTGCGCTTTTTACACGATTTAGGCCTGCTTGTAAAAAAAAGTTACTCGATTTTATATTAAGCGCTTCTTGTTTATAAGGCTCAATAACTGATTCAGGAAACGACAGCATTAACTGCTCAATACTTTGATCTTTATTGTTTTTAACATGCTCCGTTATGGCTGTTAAAAATGATAGCGGCTGTTTCAGCTGCTCTTTTGTTAATGTGCCGCCGTGGCCAGGTATAATAATAGTGAGCTTTTCGTCGTTAATATATTGCTTAAGCAACGTTTGCCAACTTTTAAGTTCGCCGTGACCAGGGTAAGGAAGCCAGTCAACGATATCGCCACCAATCAGCACACTGCCATTATTAGTAGTAATAGTTAAATCACCGTTAGTATGGGCTTGCTGCGGCTCAAGCGTTACCTCAAAACCACCAAGGTCGATAATTTTACGACTATTAATTACTATTTCGGGTTTGCTAAGCTGATACTCCTGCCAGCGAAAAAGTCGCTTTTTTGCAAGCTTTAACTTATCACGCCATTTAGCTTGCTCTTCTTTGGGTACATTCGCTAACCGTTGGTAGCTCAGCTCAATGCTCTTTTCATAGGTGTCTAGTTTGTCGGTATATGCTGTTTGATAAAGGTTAAAATTTTTATTTACCTGCTGATGAACAATGAGCTTGGCACCTGGATAAAAATTTTGCATAACCGCCATACCTAGCAAGTGATCGTCATGGTAGTGGGTAGCCACTAAATAGCATAAGGGTGTTTTAAGGCGCTTCTTTAAATCTTCAGCAAGTTGTTCAACTGCGGCAAAATTGGCGCTCGTATCAACAAGTATGGCGCATGTTTCGCCTTCAATTAATACTTGGTTAGAGTCGTAAAAGCGAAGCTTGTCTTGTTGCTTTAAAAACTGAATATGAGGGTTTATTGTATTCCAAGTTACGGCAGCGTAGGTGCTAGGTGCTATTGATAGTAAAGTGCATGCCAATAGTAAGTGCTTACATGAAGAGGTTATGTTTGAAAGTTTTAACTTCATTTATTATCTCTACGCTGAGGTTTAATTACTTTAATAATAAACAAAAAGCGCAGTATGCGCTTTTTATTTTTGGTGTTTGGGGTCATTTGCCAAATGCAGACTGAGTTTATCAATCAATTGGTCTTGATGCTGTTGTTCAACTGTAGCCTGTGTTTTTGCTTCTAGCAATTCGTGGCTTAAGTTTAATGCTGCCATTAGTAGGGCTTTTTGATCGTTTCTAACGGTTGAGCGTTGTTTCATTTGCTCAACTAAGTCATTTAGATTTTTAGCTGCTGCTATTAATGCATCTTCCTGCCCTTCGGGGCAAGCAAATTGCTGCTCTTTACCTAGCAACTCAACAGTGACCCGCTGGTTTTGCAGCTCAGACATTAGCTAGCCTGTTGTGCGCTTTGTAATTTATCAAGAAGACCAGATAAAGTAGTGCTGGCATCTTTTTGCTTTTCTTCATTTTCTAAAGCTTCAAGCTGTAGTAATTCGTTTTCATCGCTTAGTTTAGTGTTCTGTTCTTTTAAAGTAGCAACATCTGTTTGTAATTGATTATTACGTTCGATTAAAGAATCGATCAGTTGTTCGAGTTGTTGAAGAGTAGTGTTGTTCATAAAGGCGCTCATATAACTGTAATTAATGTCATGCAAATGTAAAGCAAAGTGTGTTGATTTGCCAGCATTTACGGTGGTTTTAGCTGATTTTTCTTCTGTGTTAAGGGATAATTCAGCATATGAGCTTTTTCATTCAGAAATGGTTCACTTTAACACTCTCTTATCTTGGTGTAAGTTGCCAAAGCCTAGTGCTTATGGTTCACTTACGATATTAAATTGCGTATGGCGAAAATAAATAATGCTTAGTTACAGACACTCATTTCATGCGGGTAATCCTGCCGATGTACTTAAACATTTAGTACTGGCACAAGTACTAAATTATCAAACAATTAAAGATAAACCGCTTGATTATATAGACACGCATTCAGGTGCTGGCTTTTTTGAACTGGCAGCTGCTGATGCGCAAAAAACGCAAGAGTATCAAGATGGTATTGAAAAACTTTGGCAACATAAAAGTGAACATGCTGAGCTTAATGAGTACATTGAATTAATTAAGTCATTTAACGACACTGACGAACTTGCATTTTATCCAGGTTCACCAAAAATTGCAGAGCATTACTTGCGCCGCCAAGATAAGGGCTGGTTTTTTGAATTGCACCCGCGCGATTTATTATTACTTGAAGAAAACATGCAAGGTAAGCGCTCTATTCGTGTACGTGGAGAAGATGGCTTTACCGGCTTAGTAGGATTATTACCACCAGCATCTCGCAGAGCGTGTGTGTTAATTGACCCTCCGTACGAAATTAAAGATGACTACGAAACGGTTGTAAAAACCTTAGTTAAAGCTCATCAGCGTTTTGCTACAGGTACTTATATGATTTGGTATCCGGTAGTAGACAGAGAGCGCATTGATAATATGGAGCAGGGCTTAATTGATTCAGGAATGCGCAACATTCAGTTATTTGAATTAGGCACTGAAGCGGATACTGACGTACACGGTATGACAGCATCGGGCATGATTGTAATTAATCCTCCATGGAAGCTAAAGCAAACAATGGATGCAATAATGCCTGAACTTGTTAGTTTGTTAAGTGAGCCAAGTGGTTTTTACAGAAGTGAACAACTCGTTGATGAGTAACTTTAAATAGCGCTTATAACGAATAATAAAATGCCCAGCTTTGCTGGGCATTTTATTTAAAATCAATACGAATGTGTTAGGTAATATATATAAGGGAGCTAAATATTAATTAAAATAAACCGCACTAAAAGTAGCAAGCGTATTACCGCGACTGTTTTTAAGTTTTAGTGATTCACCTGTTATTTCCCACTTTGAAGTTTTGCTAAGTACGTCAGACATAGCCGCTTCTTGGCTCATATTATCCGAGCACATCTTTTTTGTACTTGCTAGCTGACTAAGTGTAATTGTTTGCTGCTCGGTGCTATAGCTTCCGCTAAAATTATTACAGCCTAAAAAGCCATTAACGCGGTGGTCTTTATTGAACTGAATGAATGGTTCTTTAGTTGTAACATTCACAGTTTGAGCATTTATTGTTATTGCTTTCCAGTAAGTATTTGTGAGTGTTACATCGGGTTTTTGAGTCGACACTTTTGAAAGCTCAATTTTATAGGGGCCAGTTAGCTGTGATTCTCTAAATGGGTCGTTATTTGTGGTACTTGTGTAAAGTACTTTGTCTTTATTTATTATTCTGGCGCTTAGGCTATAGCGGTGTTTATCGTTAACTTTACTGGAATCATAAGTTAGCTCTACAGTAAATGGTGGGGTTTGGGTAATATCAATCACTTCTTGAGTTATTATATCTGCTTTTACATCCATTTTAGATACATCCGAAAGCGTAACTATTAACTGTGAATCGGGGCGAAGCATACTGCGATCTTTGTAGCTAACTTGGGTAGTTAGAGTCGATATTGATTTTGCTTGCTCTGTATTTTCAGTCGGCTTTGTTTGTTGATCACAACCGGTTATAGCAAAAGCGCTCAGTGCTAATAAACTAAGTCCTGTAAGTGCTTTTTTACGTGAATGTACTGCTTGATGCTTTTCCATGTTTGTTAACCTTACTCAATATTATCCCCCTAGTGTATTACCTAGTGACTTAATCATTCCTTAACTTATTTTAAACATAAAAAAAGGCGCATTAGCGCCTTTAATAATTAAAAACAAACGATTATTTTTTAACAAACTTAGTTAAAATAACAATGCGCTGGCCGTCAACTCGCCCTTCAATATGATCAGGGTTGCTGGTTAGGCCAATATTACGAACAGCTGTTCCACGTTTAGCGGTAAGGCTACTGCCTTTAACATCTAAGTCTTTAATTAGGGTAACAGTATCGCCTGCTTGAAGTACTACACCGTTGCTATCTACATGCTTTAAATCGTCATCTTCGGCAAGTGCTTTTTTAGCCCACGTTAGCGTGTCTTCTTCAAGGTAAATCATGTCTAGCGCATCTTGTGCCCAGCCATTATCAGGCGCTAAACGAGAAAGCATTCTGTAAGCTACAACTTGTACTGCAGGAGTTTGGCTCCACATGCTATCGTTTAAACAGTGCCAATGTGTAGGCGTTATTTCGCTGTTATTCTCGATTTGATCTTTACATGTTTGACACGTGTAAATACATTTATCTGAGTGGGTTTCAGTTACCGGTGGTACTTCATAAACAGATAAGTTCTCGGTGGCTGCACACAATTCACATTGATTACTACTACGTTCGATTAAGGCTTTTTCAATACTCATGGGGCTCTTTCTGGTTCTGGTCGAGTTAACATTTGCTGCTATTATACTCCAAAACACGAGCTCTGCGCCATTAGTCCCTTAATTTTGTGTGGGTATATTACTCATACACTTATCTTTAATACTTTTTATATAGCCTTGAGTGCTTTTTTGATTATTCCGGGAGGGAATGCCTGGTTTGGCTGAATCGTTTGTATAAAATGGATAATGCTTGCCAGATGCACCCACATTATATTTTAAGGGCGTGGTGTTAGGCTTTGCTAAAGTTGAAAATATAAATAGCAAAAGACAAACTTTTAATATCTGAAAAAAGTTGGTCAAAGCTCCACCTTTTATATTAAAGTTATTATATGAGTATTGTGTAGTTTTAGCTGTTTTGTAATGGTTACTATGTTTATCTTATGCGAGTTGCATTAAAGTACACGTATTATTGGCTGTTTTGCCATCTCTTATTTATAGGTTTAGAGCCAAGTGAAATTAAATAACATACCTGATGAGGTACAAAAAATAACTCAGTTTGTCGCCCGGCAACCTATTTTTGATATAGATCAGAATGTTTTCTCATACGAACTACTCTATCGAGATTCAGCCAATAATGCGTTTCCTGTGGGCACTTCTGATGTGCATGCGACAAGCCGCCTGTTTTTTAATGCATTAATGTTGGTAGGTTTAGATAGACTTACCGCGCATCATTTAGCTTTTATAAACTTGTCATCAGAAACTATTCTCGATAACTTTCCCAAACTTTTATTGCCAGAAAATAGTGTTATTGAAATAGTAGAGCGCACGGGTAATATTCCTGCGGTTGCTGAGCGTGTGCAAGAACTTAAAAAAGAAGGGTATGTTTTTGCACTTGATGATTACGATGGCGATCCAAAATGGGAGCCACTATTAGCACATGTTGATTACATAAAAATTGAGATAGATGATCCGGTTATTAAAACCAATATGCGCATTAAAAAAATAAAACGCGCAAATCCACATGCAAAAATAATTGTTGAACGAATAGAGACGCATGAACAATTTAATATATTAAAATTGGCAGGCTGTGATTTATTTCAGGGGTTCTTTTTTTCTCGCCCAGAAATGATTACGTATAAAGGTGTAGAGCCTTCAAAGTTAACTGTTTTTGATCTATTGCGTTTTACAGCAAAACAAACACTTTGCTTTAAAGAAGTTCATCAACGTGTGGCCAGAGATGTCGCCATAACAGCGCGAGTTTTAAAGTTAGCTAATGCGCGTTCAGGTAAAGCAAATTTAGTCATTACTTCTATTTCGCAGGCTGTTATTTATTTAGGTGAAGACACAATAAGGCAATTTGTTCGTGTATTAGCAATTAGTGAGTTGGGGGTCGCAAAGCCAACAGAATTAACTAAGCTTGCTTTAACGCGAGCGCAATTTATGTCGCTTATTTTGGAGCAAAACAACAGCGATTTGACAGAACAAGGTTACTTAGTCGGTCTATTTTCTGTGCTTGATGCTATTTTAGATGCTGATTTAAAAGATATAGTTAATGAATTTACCTTGGATGCAGCTATATCAGATGCTTTGTTACTTGAAAAAGGTATTTTAGGTGAATGTTTATCATTAATAAAAGAGTTTGAAGTAGATAATATTGATAAAGCGATGATTCAGTTGGCTAAAATAAATCCTGACCTACATGTTGGGCATATGTTTAATTTTTTACTGGATGCTGTTTTATACAGTGATGATATTATTGAGGCGATAGCAGAATAAATATGCGTAATTGGTTGTCGGTTATAAGTGTAGTGGTTGCTCTTTTTTTATTGTTTCCTGGTATTACAAAACCAGTATTAACAATAGAGGGCAACATAGATAAATCAAAACTAGCGCAAGCGGGTATTGAAATGCTGGCTGAAGAGGGCGATGGTCGCACTCGCAGCATGCTAATGATGTTCTCGAACATGCTAGGGCTCGATAAGTTAGAAGGTGAGATTAGCGCCTATAACAAAACACAAAGTATTTTAGGCACAGTTAAAGAGCTTGCTAGCAATAATAATTTATTTGTAGCCGCTTTAGTGGGGTTGTTTTCTATTGTTATTCCAAGCTTAAAGCTATTATTACAGTTGCTTTATTGTTGCCTACCTTTGAATGGGTTTAAGCAAAAGCTCGGTCTGGTTATTTGTGCATTAAGTAAGTGGAGCATGGTTGATGTATTTGTTATTGCATTAATAGTGACTTACTTAGCAGGTAACGCCCATGGTAAAAGTGGCGAGCTACTTGTTATGAATGCACAATTTGGTGAAGGGTTTTGGTATTTTAGCGCATATTGTATATTTGCAATTATCGCGAGTAACTTAATTAAAACACCTGCTAAACCGCAGTCTACATAATTAAAGTATTTGTGGTTGCCGTTAGGTTACCTTACAATCATTTTAAAGTTTATTAAAAGGCATAATGTTGCAACGTTTTTACTCTAGTTTACTCATGATAACTTTACTGCTCACTTTTGTGGGTCAGGCAGTTGCGTCTGTAGCTATGGTATGCGAAATGCCACATATGCCAACTAAGACAGCAACGCATGCCCAAATGCCAATGACACAAAGTAGTGATGCAACAGCTGTCGTTAGCATGTCTGAAAATATGATGCAGATGGATTGTTGCGACGACGAAAGTACGCCACAAAATGACTGTAAATGCCCTATGAGTGGCTGCGCTGCTAACTCAATGCTTAATGTTGATACTTTATTTAGCGTTACTTTACTTGAATCTGAAAAAGTAAATGTACGTGTATTTACTACACAAATTAATATACCTCGTTCACTCTACCGCCCTCCTATGTCTGCTTAATAGCAGGATAGGTGTATGTAAAAATTGCGGTAACCCCGTTTATTGGTAACTCCTAAACACCTTTTTTGCTTCCTAATTTAAGATTTTCTTTTATTTTTAGATGGAGCAGGTGATGAACCACGCTGTAAGTATTAAAGTCGTATTATGTAGTGTTGTGTTATTTAGCACAGCTGTTAATGCGCAAAACAATTCAAATAACCTAAATATCGATACGCTAAAGCAAGCCCGCAATGAGCAAACGCTTAGCTTAACGCAAGCGCTTAATTATGCACTAACGCATGAGCCATGGCTAAAAGCGAGTGGCTACCAAGAAGATGCCACAATAGCGCAAAGTATTGCCGCAGGCTCCTTACCCGATCCTGTTTTAACGGTTGGCTTACTTAACTTACCTACTAACGGTTATGCGTTTGATCAAGAAGGGATGACGCAGCTTAAAGTCGATTTGAGCCAAAAGTTTAGCCGAGGGAATAGTTTAGCGCTTAAACAAAAGGCATTAGCTCAGTCTGCTCAACAATATTCTTGGCAGCGCGCCGATCGCTTAGCACAAGTAAAAGCAATTGTGATTGAGTCGTGGTTAAACGCGTATCGTGCTCAGCGAAGTATTGCTTTAATTGAGCAAGATAAAGGGCTATTTACTCAGCTTATTGAAGTTACCGAAGCAAGCTACGCAAGTACCTTAGGTAAAACACGCCAGCAAGATATTATTCGTGCGCAATTAGAACTCACTCGCCTTGAAGATAAGCTGGTTATGCTTGAGCAGCAATTTGAAAGTGCTAAAAACCGTTTAGCACAGTGGTTACCTATGAATATGCTTATGCAGCCTTTAAATGCCGAATTTACTAAAACCACAGGGCTGGTTGATTTTGCAAACCTTGAATTTGATAAATTAATACAGTTGCTTATGGCGCATCCCGCAATTATTGCGATAGAAAAAACCGTCACCGCAAAGCAAACCGAAGTTGCACTCGCCAAGCAAAGTTACAAACCTCAAATGGGCGTTAATGTGGGTTATGGTTACCGAGATGAAACGCCTATGGGGGAGTCGCGAGCTGATTTACTTTCAGTAGGATTTAGCATTGATTTGCCATTGTTTACTGATAACAGACAAGATCAACAGGTTAAATCGGCTATTGCTAGTGCAGAAGCGACTAAAACACAAAAGCTGGTGGCGCTTCAAAAACTCAAAGGCATGTACTTTAAGGAGTTTAGCCAACTCGCTCGTTTGCAAAAACGCGATGCGCTTTATCAAAATACGTTATTACCGCAAATGTCAGAGCAATCTCAGGCAACACTTAATGCTTATACGCGCGACGATGGGGATTTTTCTGACGTGATGCGCGCGCGCATTAGTGAGCTTAACGCCAAAATAGACGCACTTAATATTCAAGTAGATCAACATATTATTACCGCCCGCCTTAATTATTATGCAAGTAGCTTAGACACCCAAGTAATGAGCGATCAAACTGGAGAATTACACAATGAATACTAATTTAAAGTTACTTGTTGTCGCCTTAGTTGGCGCAGGCGCCTTTGGGTTAATAGGCGGCTTAGTAATGCAATTTTTACCTAGCAACTCGCCAAAGAATGAACAGCAAAATGCTAACAAACAACCCTTATATTGGGTAGCCCCTATGGATAGTAATTACAGGCGTGACACGCCAGGGCTTTCTCCAATGGGAATGGATTTAGTACCTGTGTATGAAAACGATAGCAACGCTCAGGATGGACCAGGTGCAGTAACTATTTCGCCTGCAGTCATCAATAACTTGGGTGTAAGAACTGCCAAAGTAGAGCTTAAAACACTTCACAGCGATATAAATACTGTGGGTTATGTGCAATATAACCAAGACCAACTTATTCACATTCATCCGCGTGTAGAGGGCTGGATTGAAAGTTTATATGTTAAAGCGCAAGGTGCACAAGTTAAAGCCGGTGAGCCTTTATATACTTTGTATTCCCCACAATTGGTGAATGCACAGGAAGAATTTTTACTGGCGGTTAATCGTGATAATACCGTGTTAATTCGCGCAGCAAAGGCACGTTTAGAGTCGTTAAATGTGTCTGATGGATTTATCGAGCGCTTACAAAAAAATAAAAAGATAATGCAAAATATTACTTTTTACGCAAAGCAAAGTGGTGTGGTAGATGAGCTAACAGTACGAGAAGGCTTTTACGTTAAACCAGGCACATCAATGATGAGTATTGCTCAGCTTGATGAAATTTGGGTAGAGGCAGAAGTGTTTGAACGCCAATCAGAACAAGTGAGCGTGGGCTTGCCCGTTACAATGACGCTTGATTACTTAAAAGGTCAAAAGTGGGAAGGTAAGGTTGATTACATTTACCCCGCGCTTGATGCTAAAAACCGAACGCTGCGTGTAAGACTCAGGTTTGAAAATGCAGATCATCGGTTAAAACCAAATATGTTTGCACAAGTGAGCATTCACGCTAAGGCGAGTAAAGCGCAATTTACAGTCCCTAAAGAAGCGGTAATTCGCACGCAGCATCAAAACCGTGTGGTTATTGCATTAGGTGAGGGTCGTTTTAAATCGGTAGAAGTCGAAGTTGGGCAAATTAATAGTAATGAAGCGGTCATTTTGTCAGGTTTAAAGACAGGTGACACGGTAGTGACCTCAGCGCAATTTTTAATAGATTCTGAGTCAAGTAAGAGCTCCGACTTTAAACGAATGGAAATACCTAGTTCTGCTATCAGCTCAGGTATGAGTTCGGATTCTGGTTCAGACTCAAATATGAACATGGATATGCAGCCACAAAGCGCCACGGTTAACGGCACTATTAATGCCATAGATACACAAAATCGCATTATAAATATTAGTCGAGAAGCCATTGAAAAATGGAATCGAGAACCCGCCACAATGGACTTTGTATTAGCGCCAGATATTGATATTACCAAGTTTGAAAATGCCCAGCATATTAATTTTACTTTTAGCATTATTAATGATGAATTTGTAATTACTAAAGCGCAAAACGCAGAGCTGATTGATCATTCTACTATGCAACCTATGCAACCTATGCAACCTATGCAACACAGTTCTCACTAGGAGCCATTATGATAACTGCCATTATTCGCTGGTCTGTTGGCAATCGCTTTTTTGTGTTGTTGCTTACATTAATTTTACTAGGTGGAGGGTTGTTTGCACTAAAAAATACGCCCGTGGATGCCTTGCCTGACTTATCTGATGTTCAGGTCATTGTAAAAACCACTTACTCGGGGCAAGCGCCGCAAGTAGTGCAAGACCAAGTTACATTTCCGCTCACCACTGCAATGCTTTCTGTGCCGGGTGCACAAACTGTAAGGGGTTTTTCGTTTTTTGGTGACTCGTACGTTTACGTTATTTTTGACGAAAAAACTGATTTGTATTGGGCGCGTAGCCGAGTACAAGAATACCTAAGCCAAGTAGCAAGCCGATTGCCCGATAGCGCTACGCCAGAGCTTGGCCCTGATGCAACAGGCGTAGGTTGGATTTACTTATACGCACTAATTGATAAAACAAATAAACACGATATTAGTCAGCTACGAAGCTTACAAGATTGGTTTTTAAAGTTTGAGCTACAAACTGTGCCAGGAGTCTCTGAAGTGGCTGCTGTTGGTGGCATGGTTAAGCAATACCAAGTCAATGTAGAGCCTGATAAATTACGTGCATATGGTATCCCGCTTAGCCTTATTCAAACGGCGATTCAACAAGGCAACCAAGAGATGGGCGCCTCGGTAGTTGAAATGGCTGAAGCTGAATACATGGTAACAAGCACAGGCTACATTAAAAGTGTTGCCGACCTAGAAGCTATTCCGCTTGGTGTAAACGCTAATGGTACTGCGCTGCAATTGCGTGATGTAGCCGATATTAGAGTCGGGCCGCAAATGCGCCGTGGTATTGCAGAGCTTAATGGCGAAGGCGAAGTAACCGGCGGCATCGTTATTATGCGCTATGGCGAAAATGCACAAAAAACCATTGAGCTGGTAAAAGCAAAATTAGAATCGCTTAAAAAGGGATTACCAGAGGGCGTTGAAATAGTCCCTGTGTACGATCGCTCCAACTTAATAAATAACGCAGTAGATAATCTAACAAGTAAGCTAATTGAAGAGCTGATTGTAGTTGCTTTAGTGTGTGTGGTGTTTTTGTTTCATGTGCGCTCATCATTGGTGGCGATTATTACGTTACCGCTTGGGATTTTAACGGCATTTATAATTATGTATTGGCAGGGGATTAACGCCAATATTATGTCTTTAGGGGGAATTGCAATAGCGATAGGCGCAATGACCGACGGCGCTATCGTCATGATTGAAAATATGCACAAACATATGGAAAAAACGCCACTTACCAACGAAAACCGCTGGGAAGTTGTGGCTAAATCGGCGAGTGAAGTGGGTCCTGCATTATTTTTTAGTTTATTAATTATTACCGTCAGCTTTATGCCGGTATTTATTTTAGAAGCGCAAGAAGGGCGTATGTTTGCGCCACTGGCTTACACTAAAACCTATGCTATGGCAGCGTCTGCTGGGCTTGCGATTACCTTAGTGCCGGTATTAATGGGTTACTTTATTAGAGGTAAAGTTATTTCGGAGCAAAAAAATCCAGTTAACCGATTACTCGTCGCAGCGTATCGCCCACTACTTAACTGGGTGCTTAAATTTCCAAAAATGACATTGGTACTCGCGGTGGTTGTTTCTGTTATTGGCTTTTACCCGGTAAACAAAATAGGCAGTGAATTTATTCCGCCACTTGATGAGGGCGACTTAATGTATATGCCCACAACGTATCCTGGTTTATCGGTAGGTAAAGCGCGCGAAATACTGCAGCAAACCGACAAGCTAATTGCCACAGTACCCGAGGTTAAAACAGTATTTGGTAAAGTTGGGCGAGCAGAAACTGCAACAGATCCTGCGCCGCTTACAATGATAGAGACGTTTATTCAGCTAAAACCAAAAAACGAATGGCGCGAGGGTATGACGCTTGAAAAACTTAAAAAAGAACTCGACGGTTTGGTTAAGTTTCCGGGGTTGACGAATGCGTGGGTAATGCCAATTAAAACACGTATTGATATGCTCGCAACCGGTATTAAAACTCCCGTGGGCATTAAAGTTGCGGGACCAAAGTTGAGTGAAATTCAAAAAATTGGTCAACAAATAGAAGTGCTTTTAAAAGATGTGCAAGGCACTGCATCGGTTTACTCAGAGCGAGTAGCCGGTGGGCGTTATATAAAAGTAGATATAAACCGAGAAAAAGCGGCGCGTTATAGCTTAAATATTAGCGACATACAGCAAGTTGTATCTACTGCAATAGGTGGTACAAACGTAACACAAACGGTAGAAGGGCAAGAGCGCTACCCAGTTAATTTGCGTTACCCGCAAGCATACAGAGGCTCGCCAGAAGAGCTAATGTTGTTACCTATTGTAACGCCTACAGGGCAGCGTATAGCACTTGGTGATGTAGCTGATGTATTTATTGAAGATGGACCGCCTGGTATAAAAAGCGAAAATGCACGTTTAAACGGTTGGAGTTTTATTGATATAGATGGCGTTGATATTGGTACTTACGTTGAGCACGCTCAGCAAGTGCTCGATAAAGACCTAATACTGCCAGCTGGCTACTCAATTACGTGGGCTGGGCAGTATGAATACATGCAGCGCGCTAAAGACAAACTGACTTATGTATTACCACTTACATTAGCGATTATTATTGTGTTGCTTTATCTTAATTTTAGAAGCTTTGCTGAGGTCACTATTATTATGGCTACGTTGCCACTGGCAATGATTGGTGGCGTATGGCTAATGTATTTAGAGGGCTTTAACTTTTCAGTTGCAGTGGGTGTAGGTTTTATTGCCTTAGCTGGGGTAGCGGTAGAAATTGGGGTCATTATGTTGGTGTATTTAAACCAGGCCTATCAAGAAAAATGCATCGAAGCAGAGCAGGCAGATAAGCCACTTAGTTTAGTGCAACTACAGCAAGCTATTATTGAAGGTGCAGGGCTTCGAGTACGCCCGGTTATGATGACTGTCGCGACAATTATTATTGGCTTGCTACCTGTGCTGTATGGCACAGGCACCGGAAGCGAAGTAATGAGTCGAATAGCTGCACCTATGGTTGGCGGTATGGGCAGTGCAATTGTACTCACCTTACTTGTTATTCCTGCGGTTTACCTACTGTGGCGCAAACAAGGACTTAAATAATATAAAGCAACAAGACGATAGAGCAGTGCGGTTACTACCCACGCATTGCTCTATAAAAATTACCTATAATTTGTAAGTTATTCTATTAAATTGCTAACTAATATCCATTTTAAAATTAACCCTCTGTTTTTAAATGGTTTTTTAATTGGCACGCTTTACGCAGTGTAGTACCTATACAGTCAACTAAGTAAGGAATGCACATGCAAGTTAAAACAATTAAAGAGGTATACGATTGGACCGTTTTGTTTCATACGCAAATGGCGGCTAATTTTCATAGCGTAAAGGATTTACTCGATGAACATAATGCAATGCTGGTGGACTACTACCTAAATTACGAAAAAAAACTCGCTGAAGATTTAGTCGGGTTTAAAGCGATAACCGAAATAAATACGCTCGATACGTACTGTTATGAATACTTTGCTAAAAATCCTGAGCTAATTACTTTCGAAGACATTAGTAAAGACCAGCAATTTGATGAGAAAGTTATTCAAGCTTACTTATCAGAGCAGCATCAAAAGGTAATTGAATTATACGAATACTTACTTGAGCGCGCTGAAACTCAAAGTGGCCAAGAAAAGCTGCAACAAATACTAGAGCTGGAAAAGCAAGGTATAAAGCAAATGATGCAAAGTACGAATCGTCATATGGATATGTAGCTTTATAAGATAACCATTTAAAATAGCCGATGCTTGCATCGGCTTATTTTATGTCTGCGTTAAATAACCCGCAGAGGGCTTTGATAGACTGGCTAAAATAATATGCGTGTCAACGTGTGGCACGCACCTAGGGATGTCAAACTTCTTCTGTATCTACAATTAAATCACTTGTTATTGATTCCAATGCTTCAATGACTTCATCTTTATTCATACCATTGGGTAAAGTAACGGTAGCAACAGCACTAAAAATAGGCACCCCCCAATTAGGCGCACTTTGCTGCCTTGAATTTAAATGAGTAATGTTAGCGCCTTTGTGGCGTATTACACTCGCCAACTCTTGAACAATACCTGGGCGATCGTTACCTGTAATAACCAGATTGATTTGTTCTAATGTTGATGGTTCAATTTCTGTGTTTCCGGTTTCAATTCGAACGTCTAACTTAGGTAACTTATTTAAAGCGCTTTGTAATGATTGAAAGTGTTCCTCAGCAACTTCAAGTTGAATAATACCTGCAAAATGACCTAATAAATGGCTTAAGTTACTGCTTAGCCAGTTGCCATGATTTTGTAACACGACGGATGAGATACTCTCTACTAAACCAGGGCGATCTTGCCCTAGAATAGTTATAACCAACTGCTTCATAAATAATTCTCTTTTTAAGCCCAAAGAAAGTAAATGCATAGGCATTAAGTGTATTGTCTAATCTAAATTGTGTTGTTGTACTTTTTATAAAACGTTGATTTTAAAGTAATAAAAATGAATGTGGTTGTGTTTACTATACGCGGTATTAATAGTCATTCTTTTTTAGTAAGTACTCTTTTAGTATTGACCTCGATAAATGCTTTGTCCAATTATTTTATAATTTAGTTCACTTAAAAATCATCTATATGAGACTTATTTAGCGATTTTCTTCGCTAGTTTTATTTAAAACCGTTTTAACGTGCTTATTATTACTGCTGTAACATTACTGTCATCTTGATGAAATATAATTTATACAACGTTAAGATTTAAGGGTGTTTTGATGACTTCAAATCCGAATAAACCGACTTTTAATACGGATCGAAGCCGTCTATTTAAAGATCGGTTTGCCAAATTTGGTATAACCGCAGGTGGGATAATGGTATTGGTAGCACTGCTATTAATATTTTTTTACCTTCTTTATGTAGTACAGCCAATTTTTGAATCAGCAAAAGTAGAAAAACGCGATAGCTTTCAGGTCGCTAATTCGCAGCAAATAGCAGGCCTAGGTGTAGAAGAGCAAACTGAAGTTGCTTATTTACTCAGTCAGCAAGGGCAGGTTGATTTTTACAGTGTGCAAGATGGCAGCTTTGGTAAAAAGCTTAAAACATTAAACGCCGAGCTACCAAGTGATGCAACAAGCTTTGCAACTAGCGCGCCTTTTCAAGGGCATTATGCGTTTGGTTTAAAAGATGGCACTGTAATGGTCGTAGCACCTAAATTTTTGGTCACCTTTCCTAATAACGAGCGTAAATTAACGCCTCGTTTAGACTTTCCTCTTGGGGAAATGGCTTTGGAAGTAGATGAACAAGGCTCAGCTATTAAACGCTTTGCATTTAGCCACTATGAAGACAGAACAGCCGTTGTCGCACTTACAGAAGACAAACGGGTGCTGTTTAGCAGTTTTGTTGCTGAAGAGAATATGTTTACTGGCGAAGTTGAGTGGGTTGTTGAGCGCACAGAGCTAGATGTTGAAGGGCGTGTAGATGAGCTATTAATGTCTCCAGATACAACCCGTACTTTTGTACGTTCTGCTAATCAAGTTTACGTATACGATACACGTGACCCAAGTGATGTAGAACAAATTCAGTTGCTTTCAGCTAACGAAGAAAATGCCAATATTGTATCTGCACAATTACTAGCAGGTGCAAACTCATTAATGCTTGCCAATGATAACGGCGAAGTTTCGCAGTGGTTTGAAGTTAACACTGACACTGGCCGCGAATATCAAAAAATACGTTCATTTGAAACGACTAAGCAAAGTAAATTAAATGTATTTACAGAGTTCTATCGTCGTACTTTTTTTACGACCAGCAGTAACGGTGAGCTTGGGGTGTACTACACAACAAGCGAAGCAAAATTATGGCAAGGTAAAGTAAGTGAAGGCGCAATACAAAACTTTGCAATTTCACCGCGTTCAAATGCTGCATTAATTTTGGCGGATAACAAACTAACAGTATTAGAAATACATAACGAGCATCCAGAAGTCACTTGGTCAGCGCTTTGGCAAGAAGTGTGGTACGAAGGTTACCCAGAGCCAGGTTATATATGGCAGTCAACATCAGCCAGTGATGACTTTGAATCTAAGTTTTCATTAGTGCCAATTTCGTTTGGTACATTAAAAGCAGCCCTTTACGCGATGTTATTTGCAGTGCCTATTGCGCTTTCGGCGGCAATTTACACGGCATACTTTATGTCGAGTAAATTACGTAAGGTAGTTAAGCCTACTGTTGAAATAATGGAAGCATTACCAACCGTTATTTTAGGTTTTTTAGCCGGTCTTTGGTTAGCTCCATTGATAGAAGAGCACTTACCTGCAATTGTTGGGTTACTCATATTATTACCTTTAGGTATGTTAGCGACAGGTTTAGCTTGGACTAAATTACCAACCAAAATTCGTCATCGAATTCCTGAAGGATCTCATTCAATTATCCTTATTCCGGTCGTTTTACTTATTGGCTGGTTTTCGTTTGCGATGAGTGAATTTGTTGAGCTTTGGATGTTTGACGGCAATGTACGTCAGTACTTAACAAATGAGCTGGGTATGACATTCGATCAACGTAACTCGCTTGTTGTAGGTATTGCGATGGGGTTTGCAGTTATTCCAACTATATTCTCAATTGCAGAAGACGCCGTATTTAGTGTTCCAAAGCATTTATCAAATGGCTCATTAGCATTAGGTGCAACGCAGTGGCAAACACTAATACGTGTTGTATTACTTACAGCAAGCCCTGGTATTTTCTCTGCGGTAATGATGGGACTTGGCCGAGCCGTTGGCGAAACCATGATTGTACTTATGGCAACGGGTAATACACCTATTATGGATTGGAGCATCTTCCAAGGTATGCGTACGCTTGCAGCAAATATTGCAGTTGAAATGCCTGAATCAGAAGTAGGTAGTTCGCATTACAGAATATTGTTCTTAGCGGCCTTTGTACTATTCATATTCACATTCATTTTTAACACAGTCGCTGAGTTTGTTCGCCAGCAACTGCGTGAAAAATATAGCTCAATGTAAGCGGAGAGACATGACATGGTAAAGCAGTGGTTTAAGTCTGGTTCTCCTTGGATTTGGATGACCGGTGGTGCAGTGAGCATCAGTTTAATTTCAGTTTTAGGCTTATTAGCAATGATAGCCTGGAAAGGATTAAGTTTTTTCTGGCCTTCAGAAGTTGTGCAGTTTGAACTTGAAGGGTCAATTTCAAAACAAACCGTTATTGGCGAAGTTTATGACCGTGAATTAGTACCAAAAACGCGTTTAGCCGCGACAGGTATTGACGTTAGCGGATTTGAAAAAGAAGAAATAGAGCGCTTACTTATTAAAACAGGTAATCGTGAGTATGTAGATTTAGACTTTCGTTGGATATTAGAAACCGACATTAAAAATAAAACAACGCCTGCAACGCTTGCTGTATTTGAGCGTAGTAAAAACGGTAATTTTTATGGTTATGTTGAAAGTGTAATTAAAGATGGTAAACCAGTCGAAGGCGATAAAATTGAAGCTCTACATGAACTTGTAGAGCGTGCCGTGGATTTAAACGACGAAGCACTTGATTTACAAAATGGTGACATTGGGCATATTAACTATGAGCTTGAGCGTCTTCGTTTAAAAGAAAAGGGCTACTTACTAGATAACGCACTCACTGATGAACGTGTTGCTGAGCTTGCTCAAGAGCGTGCTGAATTACGTGCGCAGTATGGTGTACTTGAAAAAGATTTATTTGCACTACGTAAACAAGCTAAACGTGACCACGTAACTGTAAAAGATATGCGCGGTGAAGTAGTTACGATTCCAATGTATCAAGTACTTGATGTTTGGTTTCCAAATGATATGGGCTTTTTTGCAAAGCTAGGGCACTACTTTGTGCAGCTAGGTAAGTTTGTATCTGATGACCCACGTGAAGCAAATACAGAGGGCGGTGTTTTCCCTGCTATATTTGGTACTGTGTTTATGGTTATGCTGATGGCTGTAATAGTGACGCCGTTTGGTGTTGTTGCTGCAATTTACTTACACGAGTATGCCGCTAAAAATGCAGTCACTAAGATGATTCGTATTGCGGTGATTAACTTGGCCGGTGTGCCTTCAATTGTGTACGGTGTATTTGGCCTCGGCTTTTTTGTATACATGTTAGGTGGTAGCTTAGACCAATTATTTTACCCTGAAGCGGCACCAACGCCAGTATTTGGTACGCCTGGTGTAATGTGGTCGGCGTTAACGCTTGCTATATTAACTTTGCCAGTTGTTATTGTATCGACTGAGGAAGGCTTATCTCGTATTCCAAGTACCGTACGTGACGGTTCGCTAGCGCTTGGCGCAACAAAGGTTGAAACGTTATGGCGCATAATTATTCCAATGGCAAGCCCTGCAATTATGACTGGTTTAATACTGGCAGTTGCGCGTGCTGCAGGTGAAGTTGCACCATTAATGTTAGTAGGCGTTGTGAAAATGGCCCCTACATTACCACTTGATGGTAACTTCCCGTATTTTCACTTAGATAGAAAGTTCATGCACTTAGGCTTTCATATATACGATGTTGGCTTCCAAAGCCCTAATGTTGAAGCGGCACGTCCGCTGGTATACGCCACTGCCTTTTTATTGGTGTCGGTGATTATTACCCTAAACATAACGGCCATTGGTATACGTAACCATTTACGTGAAAAATTCAGATCGCTTGAACACTAATTAGTAAAGATTTTATAGGTAACAAAAATGATTACAGTCGCTCCACAAGTAAACCAAGCTAATATTGGTCAAAAGTTAGACCTAGAAAATTTAACGGATGATCAAAAAGCGCTAGAGATTAAAGACCTCGATCTTTACTACGGTGATAAGCAGGCGCTTAATAAAGTTAATATGAACATTCCTAAAGGCCAAGTAACTGCGTTTATCGGGCCGTCTGGGTGTGGTAAATCAACATTACTGCGTTGTATTAATCGCATGAATGATTTGGTTGATATTTGCCGTATTGAAGGTGAAATATTACTCCATGGTCAAAATATTTACGATAAGAGCGTAGATGTAGCTGCACTTCGTCGTAATGTAGGCATGGTGTTTCAGCGCCCTAATCCATTTCCTAAATCAATTTATGAAAATGTAGTTTATGGCCTGCGCTTACAAGGCATTAAAGAGAAACGTAAATTAGATGAAGTAGTAGAGCAATCACTTCGTGGTGCTGCTTTGTGGGATGAAGTAAAAGATAGATTGCACGATAGCGCGTTTGGTTTATCGGGTGGTCAGCAACAACGTTTAGTTATAGCTCGCTCAATTGCAATTGAGCCTGAGGTACTTTTACTTGATGAACCAACATCAGCACTCGACCCTATTTCTACTTTGGTAATCGAAGAGCTAATAAACGATTTAAAAAACAAATTTACCGTTGTTATTGTTACGCACAACATGCAACAAGCAGCGCGTGTATCTGATCAAACAGCCTTTATGTATATGGGCGAATTGATTGAATACTCAGACACAAATACCTTATTTACTACACCAACGAAGAAAAAGACTGAAGATTACATTACCGGTCGTTACGGTTAATTAGCCCGTTATAGCGTGTTGTACAAGATTAAAAGAGAAGGTAACTATGGAACATAATATTAATAAGCATATTTCTGGGCGCTTTAACCAAGAACTAGAAAATGTACGTAACCATGTATTGAGTATGGGTGGCTTAGTTGAGCAGCAATTAAATAGCGCACTTGATGCGGTGAGTCGTAACGATGCTGAGCTTGCTCAAAAAGTACGTCAGAACGATTACAAAGTAAATGCAATGGAAGTCAGCATTGATGAAGAGTGTACGCGTATCATTGCTCGTCGTCAGCCTGCAGCAAGTGACTTACGTTTAGTGATTGCAATTGCAAAAACTATTGCAGATTTAGAACGTATTGGCGATGAAGCTGAGCGAATTGCTAAAGTTGCACTAGACTCATTTACTAAAGATCAACAAGACTTGTTAGTAAATATTGAGAATATGGGCCGCCAAGTTCTAAAGATGTTACATGATGTACTAGACGCATTTGCACGTATGGATGTGCAGCGCGCATTTCAAGTACATAAAGAAGATGCAAAAGTTGACCGTGAATATGAAGCTATAACACGTCAAATAATGACTTATATGATGGAAGATCCACGCTCAATCCCTAAAATTATGGACTTAGTTTGGTCTGTTCGTTCATTAGAGCGCATAGGGGATCGCTGTCAAAATATTGCGGAATACATTATTTATTTTGTAAATGGCAAAGATATTCGTCATACATCTCAAGAAGATATAGAAAAATCGCTATGATTTTTTACCTATTTTTCTTTTTTATTAAAGCGGCTTAGTGCCGCTTTGTGCATTGCAAGCCTTAGTGAAGTAATAAAAAGCGTTCACAATCTTGGTTAATACTGTAAAATTCGTGCTGCAAAGCATATCAATTTGATTAAAGGGTCAGTTATGCCTACAAACGCGTTTTTAGGAGTATTTGCAAAATCTCCTATCAAACCAATGGAAGAACACATCAAGAAGGTTCATCAAGCAAGTAAAGCTTTGATACCTTTTTTTAATCACGTATTTAAAGAAGAGTGGGTACAAGCTGAAGAGCTTCGCATCACTATTCGCAATTTAGAACGTGAAGCTGATGATATGAAAAGAGATATACGATTACAATTGCCACGTGGTTTATTCATGCCGGTAGAGCGTACAGATCTTCTCGAATTAGTAACTCAACAAGATAAAATTGCCAATAAAGCAAAAGATATTGCAGGACGAGTGATTGGTCGTGAAATGACCATTCCTAAAGTAATGCAAGCTGATTTCTTAGCTTACTTAACCCGTTGTGTAGATGCGACTAAACAAGCATCTAAAGCAATTAACGAATTAGAAGAATTGCTAGAAACGGGTTTTAAAGGTCGAGAAGTTACCTTAGTAGAAAAAATGTTAGTTGAATTGGATGCCATAGAACAAGACACGGACGAAATGCAGATAAAAGTACGCCGCCAGCTACGTGATGTAGAGGGTGAGTTAAATCCAATTGATGTTATGTTTTTGTACAAAATCATTGAATGGGTTGGCGAGCTTGCAGATATTGCAGAGCGCGTAGGATCACGTCTTGAGCTGATGTTAGCTCGTTAATTTACAATCAGTTCAAACACGAAAGATTAAGGTTTTACAATGGATATCATTGCATCTTACGGCACGGTATTAATTTTAATTGCCGCAGCAGTCGGCTTTTTTATGGCTTATGGTATTGGCGCGAACGACGTAGCGAACGCCATGGGTACATCTGTAGGTTCAAAAGCGCTAACAATCAAACAAGCTATTTTTATAGCGATGATTTTTGAATTTGCAGGCGCCTATTTAGCAGGTGGTGAGGTTACATCAACAATTCGTAAAGGAATTATTGATGCAGCACCATTTGCAGATATTCCGGAATTAATGGTTCTGGGTATGATTTCGTCTTTATTTGCAGCCGGTGCTTGGTTATTAATGGCCTCGTTCTTAGGTTGGCCTGTATCTACAACTCACTCAATCATTGGTGCAATCATAGGTTTTGCGTTAGTTGCAGTAGGTACTGAGGCGATTCAATGGGATAAAGTAGGTGGTATTGTAGGTAGTTGGATTATAACACCTGCCATATCAGGCTTTATTGCATACTTAATATTCATGAGTGCACAAAAGCTTATTTTTAATACAGATGCACCACTAAAAAATGCTAAACGTTATGTCCCTCTTTATATGGGCTTAGCAGGTTTTATCATGGCATTGGTTACAATTAAAAAGGGCTTAAAGCACGTTGGTGTAGACCTAGGCTCAGCTGAAGGCTATGCACTGTCAGTAGGTGTTGCAATAGTTGTTGCTGTGATTGGTAAAATTGCCATATCTCGCTTAAATATCGATCCAAAAGCAGATAAACAAATGCAATTCAACAATGTTGAAAAAGTGTTTGCTGTTCTTATGGTATTAACAGCATGTTGTATGGCCTTTGCACATGGTTCTAACGATGTTGCTAATGCAATCGGTCCACTAGCTGCTGTTGTAAATATTGTTGAAAACAATGGTGAAATTGCTAAAAAAGCGGCTATTGCTTGGTGGATTCTACCTCTAGGTGGTTTTGGTATTGTTGCGGGTCTTGCTATTTTGGGCAAAAAAGTAATTAAAACGATTGGTGAAGGCATTACACATTTAACGCCTAGCCGTGGTTTTGCTGCTGAACTAGCCGCTGCTTCTACCGTTGTTATTGCATCAGGTACTGGTATGCCAATCTCTACTACTCAAACCTTAGTAGGTGCGGTATTAGGTGTAGGTATGGCACGTGGAATTGGTGCACTTAACATGGGTGTTATCAGAAACATTGTAGTTTCTTGGGTAATTACATTGCCAGTTGGCGCTGCCCTTGCTATTGTTATTTTCTACGTACTAAGAACCGCATTTGGGGTTTAACAAAAAAGTACTCAAAGACTTTTAGCTTGAAAAGATCTCAATGCCCTAGGTGTTGGGGTCTTTTTATTTGTGGAAAGAAAAAATGACTAACCTTCCAAGTATTAAACAACTACAGTATTTATTAGCTGTTCATCAACATCAGCACTTTGGCAGAGCCGCTAGTGCCTGCTTTATAGGACAATCTACTTTAAGTAGCGCTATTCAAAATCTTGAAGAAACACTAGGCTGTCAGCTAATTGAGCGTGAAAATCGCAGCCTGATGTTTACCAGTATTGGTGAAGAAGTTGTTGAGCGTTCTCGTAAAATAATTAACGATACAATTAGTTTAAAAGAGCTTACAAAAAGCTTTTTAACACCACTAAGTGGTAAGCTGACTGTGGGTGTTATACCTACAATTGCAAGCTTTATAGCGGCTCCGCTTTATCATTTTTGTAAAGAAACCTTTTGTGATTTAGAGCTGGTATTAATTGAAGATACGAGTGACAAGCTACTGGATAAACTTGAACATGGGCATATTGATTTAGCGCTACTTGCACTGCCGTACGAAACAGATAAATTTCATACACAAGTATTGGCAAAAGATCAGTTTAGTTTAGTGCACCATAAGGATTACAGCGCTGCAAAGGGCGTAGTCGACTTTAATCTATTACCAGAGGCTAGCGTATTCTTATTAGAGCGCGAGCACTGCATGACGGGCCATGCGCTTAGTGCATGTCACTTAAACCGTGCCAGTTGTATTAACCCATTTGAAGCTGCAAGCTTACATACTCTATTAAGCATGGTTGAGCATCAGCTCGGGGTGACTTTTTTACCACAGATGGCGATTAATGCGGGTATTTTAGATAATAAAAATATGGTGGCTACACCATCACAAAGTGATGCATATAGAGATATTGGTATCTTGTGGCGTAAAACTACGGGCCGAATTCGAGACTTTAGGCTATTTAGTCAACAGCTTGAGGTGTTTTTAAAGCGTCAATGTAGTTTAGATTTTTCTAAAGCAGAATAATAAGTGAACTAAAGCAGCCTACAAAGGCTGCTTTTGATTTTGAAGATGGCTTTCAAAAGGCTCAAGTTCAGGTAAAAATAATAAATAAATCCATACCACCAAGTTAAAGTAAGGCACACAGCCTAATACAGTAAAAACCTTAACTGGGTAGCCTTTAATATTCGCGTAGCGGTAACACTGATACGCGATTGCAAAATGTATAATCAGTAATAACATAACTAGTTGTGTCATACCTTCTTCCTCAAAAGCTTAAATAGCTTTGAAACCCACTATAAATATCGGTACTACGCCGCCAAAAGGTAATGTCATGTTTTTAAAGTGAAATACATAAAAAGGAATGACATTTTTCATTTGATGCTGAAAGTATAGGCAAGAAAGGTAATATTGGTAGTAATAAAATGATTAAAATAGTTTAATTTTGTTTATTTTGGGCTAGCTTGTTGTTGGTAAAACGTTTTATTTTTAGAAATTTTTTCGAGTTCATCTTTTACTTTTTCAACAGGTATTGGGCGTGCAATAAAGTAGCCTTGCCCATAATCAACACCAATTTCTTTTAGTGCAAAAAATATCTCTTCGTTTTCAACGTACTCAGCTACAGAGCGCTTATCGAGAGACCGACTAATATCATTTATTGCTTTTACTAACGCTAAATCTATAGGGTCATTGAGCATATCACTTACAAATGAGCCGTCAATTTTCACATGCTGTGCTGGTAGCTGTTTTAAATAATTAAATGTACTAAATCCAGTTCCAAAATCATCGATAGAAAAATGACAGCCTAAGCTATTAAGCTTCTCAATCATTTTACGAGTGGCCTTTAGGTTATTGATACTCGCAGATTCAGTTATTTCAAAAATTATCCGCGAAGCAGGCACGTTATACTTTTCAAGGTTTGATTCAATTAATGGCAATAAGCGTTCATCTAAGAACGATTGTGCTGACAAATTAATAGCAACTTGGTTTAACTCAGGGTGCTTAGATACACAAGCAATAGCATTACGTATAACGCATTGATCCATCAAAAATGTGTCGTTAAGCATTTCTAAAGAGGGAATAAACTGATTTGGGTATACGAGTTCACCTTTTAGTTTTAAGCGTAAAAGCGCTTCAAAATAAGCAACTTTACACTCTTTAAAATCCCAAATAGGTTGGTAATGTAGTTCAATATTATCTTGCTGTAGTGCTTGGCGAATTTCGTGGCCCCATTCAAGCCCTGTTTGTAGTGTATTGTTTTGAGCATCTTCTTTTGAATAGCAATGTACTAAGTTACGCCCTAGGTTTTTGGCAATATACAAAGCAATATCGGCTTGTTTTAAACACTCATTAGGGTCGTTATTTTGTGTCGTGATTTGAGTTAAACCAATAGAGCAGCTAATAGTGTATATCTGATCTTCTGATTTAAAAGCATGTTTTTCTATCGCACTACACACACCTTCTGCAATAAGGTGTGCATCCAGTAAATTCATATTGGTAAGTATGACTGCAAATTCATCCCCACCAATTCTGCATACCAGGTGATCGTCGCCAATATTTGCTTTAAATAATTGCGCCACTTCTTTTAAAACTATATCGCCCTGATGATGGCCTTTACTATCGTTTATTATTTTAAAGTGATCGAGGTCAATATAAATAACAGCATGCTCTATGCCATCATAGGTGTATTTATCTTGGCATATTTTATTAAGCTGTTGATCAAAATAATAACGATTATGTAAACCAGTTAATGGGTCATGGTGTGCTAAATGACGTAGTTGAATCTCAGCTTGCTTTCGTTCGTGTATATTGTCGATAGTTGCGGTTATAGTCGCGTTGTTACGACTATTTTTTATTAGCTGCAATCTGCATTCAACCCAAATTAAATTGCCATTTTTGTGGGTTAACTTTACTTCTATTTGTTGCTGTTGCTCGCCACCATGTAAAATATCGTTAATAGTGTAGTCAAGCCTTCCTTTATCTTCGTTATTACAATAAGCGCTTAATGGGTTTTGTAGTGATGATTTAACACCAAAACCGCTTAATGTTTCCCATGCGGGGTTAATAAAACGAATATTACCTTGCTGATCGAGCTCTAAAACAACTGTATTTAAGTGCAATAAAATACGCTGATGAGCTGAAAATAACTCTTTGTAACGCACTTCGCTCACGCTTAATTGTTCTACTTTGTAAGCAAATTCAGCATAACTCACCATAAAATCTTCACGTCGTGCGGCGTGGTCACACACTTTGTTTAAAAATGAAGGATCGTAAGGGGCTCTAATAAAGTCGGTAACACCCGAAAGCAAAAGCTGCTCAGCGTAATCGGCATCGTCACTTTCTATAATTGTAACAATAGCTTGTTTAGAATTGTGCTGGAGGATTTCTTCAACGAGTACACTCGAGCTCTCTGCACTTGATGTAGTGGCATCGAGTAGCACAATTGAAAACTGCTGTTGGTTATAAGCGTTAAGTGCCGCTTTAGCTGAAGTTACGTGAGTGATAGCAAAGTTTAACTTTAACTGTTCACTTATTTTGTCGGCCGTATTTTGAAGTGGCTCTAATAATAATAAGTTTAGCCGGCTACTTTTTTCTAAGTGAGTAGATAAAACATTCGCAAGTACTTGAGGGAGCATATCTTTG
Source organism: Pseudoalteromonas sp. TAE79 (assembly GCF_000498015.1). Taxonomy (NCBI): domain Bacteria; kingdom Pseudomonadati; phylum Pseudomonadota; class Gammaproteobacteria; order Alteromonadales; family Pseudoalteromonadaceae; genus Pseudoalteromonas; species Pseudoalteromonas sp. TAE79. Next base: position 10,698 of record NZ_AUTL01000219.1, on the reverse strand, counting down.
TGCTCAAACGGTAGCACAGCATCTATCCCATAGCTTCGGGCTGTTGTTTCGGCAATCCGCTCACAGTAAATTGGCGGAATAAGTAAGATTGGTGTGTTTTTTGGTGTTTTTAATAATCCTGAGCGGATCATCCTAGAAAAGCGCCAGCCATCAATTTTACCAACAGTAATGCCCGTTATTATAATATCAACAGGGTGTTGTTTTAAAAGCTTTAAAGCTTGTTGACTGTCTTGGGCATCAATAAAGGTAAATACATTTAAGCTATCTAAAGTGCCCTTAATCGCGCGACGTTCAGCACTACTTGCGTTTAATATTAGCAATTTAAGCTGGTTTGGCACGAGTTGAACACTCCTAATATAACTTATAATAATTTAGCCGAATAAGAATAGTGACATTTAACCATAAGAACAAGAGAATTTAATGGCAAACACGCAAACAGACATTATAAGTTTGGCTGATTTCTTGAGCTTAATATCCGATACATATACACTTGGCGCGATTTTAAATGATGTGGATTACTAATTATGCGCGTGGCTGACTTTAGCTTTGACTTACCTGATGAATTAATAGCTCGTTTTCCTAAAGCGGACAGAACCAGCAGCCGTCTACTCACTTTAGATGGCCCAAGCGGAACTTTAGAACATAAAGTGTTTAGCGATATACTTGATTTAGTAAACGAAGGCGATTTATTGGTCTTTAACAATACACGCGTTATTCCAGCACGTATGTTTGGTCAAAAAGCTTCAGGCGGAAAAGTTGAAGTACTTGTAGAGCGGGTATTAGATGAGCATCGCGTACTTGCGCATGTACGGGCAAGCAAGTCGCTTAAGGTCGGTAACGAAGTTATTTTAGAAGGCAAAGCCAAGGCAATAATGGTTGCACGCCACGATACTTTATTTGAGCTTGAGTTCGATCATAGCCAAAACGTGCTAGATATACTTAATGATATTGGCCATATGCCACTGCCTCCTTATATTGACCGACCTGATACCGATGCTGACCGTGAGCGCTATCAAACTGTTTATGGAGAAAAGCCAGGTGCAGTTGCAGCACCAACTGCAGGTCTACATTTTGACGATAAGTTAATGACAGCACTCAAAGATAAAGGCGTAAATATGGCTTTTGTTACGCTACACGTTGGCGCTGGTACTTTTCAGCCGGTACGAGTTGATAGTGTTGATGAGCATGTAATGCACTCAGAATACATAGAAGTACCTGATGACGTAGTTGCAGCTGTTGCGCAAACTAAAGCAAATGGTGGGCGTGTAATTGCGATAGGCACAACTTCAGTTCGCTCATTAGAGTCGGCTGCTAAAGTTCACGGCGGCAAGTTAGACACGTATTTTGGTGATACCGATATATTTATTTTTCCGGGTTATCAATTTAATGTTGTTGATGCCATGGTCACAAATTTTCACCTACCAGAATCAACGCTTATAATGTTAGTCAGCGCATTTAGCGGCCAAGACAATATTATGGGCGCTTACAATACTGCAATAGAGCAGCAGTACCGCTTTTTTAGTTATGGCGACGCGATGTTTTTAACACGTAAGTAACAAAATATTGTTTAATACTCAGTCGAATATATTAAAACCCCCAGCTTAGTTGCTGGGGTTTTTGTTTGCGGCAATTGGCAAAACTGAATTTATCGCAGCTAATAGTATTAGTGAGGCAAAAAGGGTAGAATCAGGCGGTTAAATTATAGCTTGTTGGACTGTTTTTCCGACATTGAGGATGATATGAAATTTGAATTAGATTGTACTGACGGAAAAGCGCGCCGCGGCCGCTTAATTTTTGACCGTGGTGTAATAGAAACACCTGCTTTTATGCCTGTTGGTACTTACGGTACTGTAAAAGGTATGACGCCAGATGAAGTTAAAGCCACTGGTGCGCAAATATGTTTAGGTAATACCTTTCATTTAATGCTTCGCCCAGGTACTGAGATCATTAAACAACATGGTGATTTACACGACTTTATGAATTGGGACTTCCCAATTTTAACTGACTCAGGCGGTTTTCAAGTATTTAGCTTAGGCGCAATGCGCAAAATCACTGAAGAAGGCGTTTTATTTCAATCTCCAGTAAATGGTGATGAAATTATGATGTCGCCTGAAAAGTCGATGGAAGTACAGCGCGACTTAGGCTCAGACATCGTTATGATTTTTGACGAGTGTACGCCATACCCAGCAACTGAAAAAGAAGCTAAAGATTCTATGGAGTTATCTCTTCGTTGGGCTAAGCGCTCAAAAGAAGGGCATGGCGATAATCCATCTGCTTTATTTGGTATTATCCAAGGTGGTATGTACCCAGAATTACGTGCACAATCACAAGCTGGTCTTGAAGAAATTGGTTTTGACGGTTATGCATTAGGCGGCCTATCAGTAGGTGAGCCTAAAAACGAAATGATGAATATCCTTGATCATTGTGCGTTTAAAATGCCAGAAGACAAGCCTCGTTACCTTATGGGTGTAGGCAAGCCAGAAGACTTAGTTGAGTCGGTTCGCCGTGGTATTGATATGTTTGACTGTGTTATGCCAACACGTAATGCGCGTAACGGCCATTTATTTATTACCACGGGTGTAGTAAAAATACGTAACGCAGTGCATAAAACAGATACAGGGCCACTTGACCCTGAGTGTGATTGCCATACGTGTAAAAACTATTCACGAGCTTATTTGCATCACCTTGATAAATGTAACGAAATTTTAGGTGCGCGACTAAACACAATTCATAACTTACGTTACTATCAACGTGTTATGGAAGGTTTACGTAATGCAATTAGCGAAGGTAAATTAGAAGAATTTGTACAAGATTTTTATGCTCGCCGAGGCCAAGATGTGCCAGAGTTAGCAGATATAAAAAATTAAACTTTAAAATTAAAGAGGAAGTATCATGAGTTTATTTATTTCAAATGCACACGCAGCAGCTGGTCAACCTGCGGCAGGCGGTGGTTGGGAAATGCTAATAATGTTAGCTATTTTCGGTTTGGTTTTTTACTTTTTAATCTACCGCCCACAAGCTAAGCGCGTTAAAGAGCACAAAAGCTTAATGAGTATGATGGCTAAAGGTGATGAAGTACTTACCCAAGGCGGTTTAGTGGGTAAAATTGTGAAAATTTCTGAAGAGAAAGATTTCATCGTTATCTCTTTAAACGAGCAAGCAGAAGTTACAGTACAAAAATCTGCAGTATCTGCAGTATTGCCAAAAGGCACAATGAAGTCGCTATAAAAATAATAAGGACGACCCCGTGTTAAACAAGTTTCCAGTTTGGAAGTATTTACTTGTTTTAGCTGTGGTAGCCATTGGCCTTTTATATGCCTCTCCAAACTTGTATGGTCGCGATCCGGCCATACAAGTTTCAGGTGCTAAAGGCGCTGATGTCGATCTCAGTGTTGTAGACAAAGTAAACGCAATCCTTAAAACAAATAATGTAACCGCTAAATCGACAATACTTGAAGATGGACAAATTTTAGTTCGTTTAAAAAATGTTGAAGAGCAACTTAAAGCGCATGACTTACTTCGTGATTCGCTGAGCGATGATTACATTTCTGCTATTAATATGGCACCTGCTCAACCAGCTTGGTTAAAAGCAGTTGGTGGTAACCCTATGAAGCTAGGTCTTGATTTAAGTGGTGGCGTACATTTCACCATGGAAATCGACATGGCAACAGCGGTTGATAACCAGCTTGAGCAAATGGAACAAGATTTTCGCAGTGACCTGCGCGAAGAAAAACTACGTTATCGTAGTGTTCGCCGCGTAGCAGGCTCCGATCGTATGCGTGTAGAAATGCGTACCGAAGCAGACAAAAATGCTGCAGAGAGTTTCTTAGAAACTCGCTACCCGCTAAATGTCTACATTGATGACAGCAGTAACGATAAAGCATTTTTTGCGACAATGAGTGAGCAAAAACTCAAAGAGATTCGTGACTACGCTATCAAGCAAAATGAAACGATTATTCGTAACCGTATCAACCAAATTGGTGTTGCAGAGCCTAACGTACAACGCCAAGGTGCTGAGCGTATTATTGTTCAACTACCAGGTATTCAAGATACTGCACGTGCTAAAGAAATTTTAGGCGCGACAGCAACACTTGAATTTCGTGAAGTAGACGAAAACGCAGATATTAGCGCTGCTGCCCAAGGTCGTATCCCAGCTGGTACTGAAATGATCATGAGCCGCGACGGTTACCCTGTTGTACTTAAAAAGCGTATTATTTTAGAGGGCAGCCATATTACGGGCGCGCAATCTGGCGCTGATGAATACCAACGTCCGCAAGTAAGTATTACGCTAGATAGCAAAGGTGGGGCAAAAATGAATGCCTTTACCAAGCGTGCTATTGGTAAGCGTATGGCAACGGTATTCATTGAGTACAAGCCATCAGGTAAAAAAGATGCAGACGGTAAAGCGCTTCCGCCTATTAAGGTTGAAGAAGTTATTAACGTAGCAACGATTCAAGCCCGTCTTGATCGCTCGTTCCGTATTACTGGCATTGATAACCCAGCAGAAGCACATAACTTAAGCTTACTACTTCGTGCTGGTGCACTTGTAGCGCCAATTCAAATTGTTGAAGAGCGCACAGTAGGTCCAAGCTTAGGACAAGAAAATATTGAAGCGGGTATGACTGCGGTTGCACTTGGCTTTGCGTTTGTACTTGTATTTATGCTTGTGTACTACAAAGGTTTTGGTATGGTTGCAAACCTTGCGCTTGCGGCTAACTTAGTACTAATTGTAGGTGTTATGTCTTTAATTCCGGGCGCTACACTTACGCTACCAGGTATTGCCGGTATTGTATTAACAGTAGGTATGGCTGTTGATGCTAACGTACTTATTTTTGAACGTATTCGTGAAGAGCTGGCCGATGGCCGTAGCCCTCAACAAGCGATTCATTTTGGTTACGATAGCGCATTTAGCACTATATTTGATGCCAACATCACGACACTAATTGCTGCCATTATACTGTTTGCAGTGGGCACTGGTCCGATTGCGGGCTTTGCAGTGACACTTGCGATTGGTATTTTAACTTCAATGTTTACAGCCATCGTTGGTACCCGTGCGGTAATCAACTTATTTGTTGGTGGTAAACGCATTGATAAACTTTCGATTTAAGGAGCAGACATGCAAATTTTAAGTTTGGGTAGTAGAACCCTTCGTTTCATGTCTCTTCGAAAAGTGGCTATGGGTTTCTCGACGCTACTAATTTTAGCGTCGTTTGCATCAATTTTTATCAAAGGCCTAAACTTTGGTTTAGATTTTACCGGCGGTACTGCGGTAGAAGTGGGTTTTTCACAACCGGCTGACCTTAAAAAAGTACGTGATGCACTAGCTGATAATGGTTTTGCTGATGCATCAGTGCAGCTATTTGGTTCAAGCCAAGAAATTTTAGTTCGCTTAGCACCACGCGGTAGCGATGTAAAAGCTGAGGTGATTGGTAACCAAGTAATCGATGCACTTAAAAAAGCAGACGACAGCGTAGTAATGCGCCGTATTGAATTTGTAGGCCCAAGTGTAGGTGAAGACTTAAAAGAGCAGGGTGGCCTTGCCATGTTAACTGCGCTTATTTGTATCTTAATCTATGTTGCGTTCCGTTTTGAATGGCGCTTTGCAGTAGGTGCGGTAGGTGCACTACTACACGATGTTATCATTACTGTGGGTTTATTTTCGGTATTAGGTTTAGAGTTTGATTTAACTATATTAGCGGCAATTCTTGCGGTAATTGGTTATTCACTCAATGATACGATTGTTGTATCAGACCGTATACGTGAAAACTTCCGTAAGGTACGCATTGACGATACGATAGAAATTATTGATATTTCACTTACGCAAACACTTAACCGTACACTTGTAACATCAATCACGACTATTTTAGTATTGATTGCCTTGTTTGCATGGGGCGGACAAACCATTCATGGTTTTGCAACTGCATTACTGTTTGGTGTGTTTATTGGTACTTATTCTTCGATTTATGTTGCAAGCTCTGTTGCTATAGCAATGGGCGTAAGCAAAGAAGATTTAATACCAGAAGTAATTGAAAAAGAAGGCGCAGACCAAGACGCTATGCCGTAATGGTTTTGTAACTACTTTAAAAACCGCTCATTGAGCGGTTTTTTATTGCCTGTAATATATTTATGCTCACGATTGTTTTAGCTTTACTGTGCAAGTATGAATAAACAGTGCTAACTTTGTAGAGCACGCCATGAGTGTAACGTCGTACTATGTATTTAAGATAAGTATTAATAGCGCGGTTATTAATAAGTACAGTTACATAATATCGCCATCTTTTATTTAGGCGCTGGAAGCTGTTTAGCTTAAATAACGCGATAATTTAAACTATCAATAATAACTGTTAAGACTACCGATAATAACTAGGGTGATAATTATGTTGCCATTAAAGTATTTGATTAACGTAGTAAGTTTGTTTGTATGCAGCGCTTTAGCGAGTGAGGTAAATATCGTAAATGTAGCGCAGGAGCAGCGTGTGCAATATGCTCGTGACGACTACCTTAACGAGCTATTAGAAAAAGCATTGGTGAGCGCACAATACCCTGCAGAGATTAACCCCGTTTTAATTCATCCCCATCAACAACGTACTTTAATAGCACTAGATACAAAAAATTTAGATTTATACTGGAGTATGAGCAGCCCCGAAAGAGAGTCTTTAGCTATTGCGATTAAAATCCCATTATTTAAAGGCTACATAGGTAAAAGGGCACTATTAACAAGTAAGAATAGCATTGCTAGATTTAAAGGTATTACGAGCTTAGAGCAGTTAGGTAGGCTTTCTGCAGTGCAAGGTCATGATTGGCCTGATTCAAAAATAATGGCGTTTAATGGCTTGCATATAAGACCGTTTGCAAATTATCAGGCTATGTTTGCCTTAACAAGTGCAGGGCGTATTGATTACTTCCCACGTTCATTTATCGAGGTTAATTCAGAGCTAGCGGCAAATAAACAAAGTAACCTAGTGATAGTACCTAATTTATATATGAGTTATCCAACAGGGTTTTATTATTTTGTATCAAATAGTAAGCCAGAGCTTGCAGTGGCAATTAAAAAAGGGCTTGAGATAATGCAAGAAAATGGCGAGTTTGATGCTTTATTTGATGAATATTTCGCAAAAGATTTAAACTCGTTACCTTACGAAAAAGGTAAAACAGTAGAGTTGAAGCTAGATAACCCTTATTTTTAGGCACAAAAAAAGGAGCCTGGGCTCCTTTTTAGTATGCTATTAATAGCATTTAATTAGCGAAGTAACGACTCAGTTAATACTGGACGAATTTCGCGGATAATTGCTTGAGTCAGTTTTGGTGAACCACAGATAATATTGCCGCTGTGGTTATAGTTATTACCACCGGCGAAATCTACAACCATACCGCCCGCTTCTTTAACCATTAGTTCGCCCGCAGCAGAGTTCCAAGGTTTTAAACCAATTTCAAAAAATCCATCAACACGGCCAGCTGCAACGTATGCCATATCTAAAGCAGAACAACCTGCACGGCGAATATCAGCAGTGTGTACAAACAATGCTTTAAACGCTTCAGTGTATGCATCCATGTGGTTTTTGTTTTTGAAAGGGAAACCAGTAGCAAGTACAGTGCCTGCAAGAACCGTAGTTTTGCTAACGCGTAGACGTTTACTGTTTAACTGAGTGCCTTGACCGCGAGATGCAGTGAAAAGCTCACCACGAATTGGATCATAAATAACAGCTTGGTCTAAACGACCTTTAACTTTAAGTGCGATAGAAACCGCGTAATGAGGGATACCTTTGATGAAGTTAGTTGTTCCATCGATAGGATCTACAATCCATTGGTAATCATCATCCTTGCCTTTATGCTCACCTAGTTCTTCACCAACAATTGAGTGAGTAGGGTAAGACTGTAAAATAGTGTCACGAATTACGGCTTCGGCTTCTTTATCAATGTTAGTTACTAAGTCGTTAGCGCCTTTTTGTTGCACTTCAACTTTTGATAAATCTTCACTTGCGCGAAGTAAAATTTTGCCTGCGTTGCGCGCAGCGCGAACCGCAATGTTTAACATTGGATGCATGGTATTACCTTTGGGTTGTAAAAGAACGTTTATATATTTCAGCCGGCGTATTTTAGCGACTTTTGCCATAAAGTAAACAATAAACCCCAAATACTTGTGTTTGTTTTTTATACAAGATTGAAAAGTTTATATATTTTTAAAAAATAATTATCTGCATTTAAATAAATTAATTTTAAATAACGCTTTACCTAAAGTTAGCTTGAGGTTTTATCGTGCTCCTAACTTAATTGATAGGACAACATAATGTATTTAGAGCACGTAAACTTAGTCGCGAGTGATATAGATAGTATGCTTAAATTTTACCGAGCTGTATTTCCACGTTGGTCGATTAGAAGTGAGGGCAGAGGCGATTGGCATGGAAAACCAAGACGCTGGGTACACTTTGGGGATGACACGCATTATATTGCGATAAGCGATCATGGTGAGGGTGAAAACAGAAACTTATCGGGCCATCAAGTTGGTTTTGCACACTTTGCTTATGTAACTAGTAACTTAAATGAAGTAGTAGCACGCTTAAATAAAACGGGTTTTGGGATAAGTAAGCAAGGTAGTGAGAACCCTTTTAGAAAGAATGTTTATTTTATTGACCCCGCAGGGTTTGAAGTAGAATTTGTAGAATATTTAAGTGATATCCCAAGTGAGCGAAATAACGATTTATAATAGGTTAAGCACCGCAAAGTGCGGTGCTTAACGAGGCTTTATGAACGATTATTACCCGTGCCAAACTGAGTTTTTAGCTCATTTGCAAAGCTCATAAATTTTTCTTTAATTGTGCGCTTTATTTTTACTTCGACTGAGCCCATTACTGCCTTTCCTTCAATGTGAATAGTAGGACCTTGGCGTTTGTTAAGCGACACAGATTTATTTTCAAGGCTACTTAAAATACAAAACATTTTAGACACTACATTTACATGCTCTGGTACGTAAATCTCATCACTACCAAAAATACAGTTAACGTGAATAGTTACATTTTGATGCGCAAAAATGGCATCGGTAAAATCTAGCACCACCGATCCCATAAAGTTACTCAAATATATATTCTTTGGCACGACCCACTGACCGCTTCGCTCGTTAGAGCCTAAAATGCTGCGTAATGTAAAATCATCATCACTGTTTTGTTGTGCACTATAATGTGGTGTAAATTGCGATTGTTTTTCTGCTTTATATTGCTGATCAGTATTAAGTGTTAAATCTTCTACTAAGGCTAAAAGAGCTTCGTTGTTAGGTGCATCCATCGCGTTATCTAAGCGCCTCTCAAATGCATCAACAGAAATCACCCCATGACTGTAATTATAAATTAATTGATCAATTACTTGTTCGCGTACTTGCTCTATTGGGCGGTCTTCGACTTTTACAGACATGGGGCATTCCTTATTATATTTGCTATTAATACTGCTTCTGATGTTTATATGCAAAGCACGCACCAAATATAATAATCTTAATTATCAACGGTTTAATTTTCAATAATGTTTTATGTTTTGTTATATTAACGATAGATTAACCAAAAATGCAATTATCTAGTTATTTTCACTATTTGAGAAAGTTTTACCGAGTAGCCTGTAAATAGTTACACAGCTATAGATAGTGCCTTATCCCTAAATTATATCAAGTTGTTGAAATATATATAGAAATAAAGTTGGCCTAAAGCTCGCATTAGTTAAAGTGTCTTTAATCAAAAGGAGAAAGATTATGAAAACATTTAACAAATCTATTATCGCAGCTCTAGTTCTTGGTACTACGGCTATGGGTGCCCAAGCAAACAGCTGGGAAAACGAAAGTAAAGATGCTTGGATTGATGGTAAGGCAGAAACAGTTCTACTTATGAACACTAATCTAAACAACTTTGACATTAACACTGATGTAAAAAATGGCAAGGTAGTACTTACAGGTAAAGTTAATAGCGAGCTTGATAAAGAGCTAGCAGAAGAACTTGTACTTAGCCTAGATGGCGTATCTGATGTTGAAAACAGCCTTACCGTTGTTAAAAGCATGGACACAAAAGATAGAAACAAAGACATGATGGACGATGATGATAACGACCTAACGGACGCTAAAATCACCACTGTAATCACAACTCGCTTCCTGTTTGATTCAGAAGTTGGTGGTACAGACATCGATGTTGATACCGACAACGGTATAGTAACTCTGAATGGCTCAGTAGAGTCTGAAGCTGAAAAACAACTAGCAGTTAAAATTGCTAAAAATGCTGAAGATGTTCGTGACGTAGTTGATAAACTATCTATTACTGCTGAATAACACAGTATAGTTAAGGCCCACTAACACTGGGCTTTACGCCTTTCTAATGCTTAATTTAAATGGAGTTTAATCATGGATATTATTCGTATAATACTTTCAGTTTTATTGCCGCCATTAGGTGTATTTTTGCAAGTTGGCTTAGGTATGCATTTTTGGCTAAATATTTTATTAACACTGTTAGGTTACTTCCCAGGGTTAATACATGCAATCTACATTATTGCGAAAAAATAATGACAGATTATATATTGTGTAAGCCGACTATTGAGGCCTAATGATACAATTGCCACAGTACTGTTCGGGTCACAATATTAGGGCGTGTTGATCTTTGTGGTATGAAAAACAAACAGCATGAAGATAAGGTATAATTGAATTCGCCAGAAAACTTTACACCGAACCTA